>JBDKHD010000192.1:0-9127 GCA_039797885.1 Pseudomonadota bacterium | reverse complement strand
TCCGAGGCTGATTCCACCAAAGCACGCGAAAGTTGCTGCATGGTGGAGTAGCGGTCCATCTCCAGCGGGTCGAAGTCTTCGTAGGTCGGGCCTTGGCGCTCTTGACGGAACAGCACTTGCGCTTCGGTTTCCATATCCAAGCGGCGCAGCTGGTCACGCAGACGCTCCAGCGTTTCGTCCATTTCCTCAAGGGTGTGCGAGAAGTCTGTCGCTTGCTGCTCTAAACGGCCACGACCAATGGAGGTTTCGCCTGCGAGGTTGACGAGGTTATCGAGCAGGTCGGCCGAAACCTTGATCAGCTCTTGCGGTGCTTTGGCTTGCGGTGCCGTGTTTTGGCGGGTGCTGGCTTCTTTTTTCGTGGTGCGCAGCGGCACAACATTGCTGTTGGCGCTCGGATCTGCACTGTCATCGTGGCCGTCTTGGTCATCGTGCTGAGCGGGCAAGTAGTCGCCAGAGGCGCTGGGTGTTGCCGCTTCGGCGCTGGCGGGTACAAAGGGTTCGATGGTCAGGCTGGGTTCGCTTAGAGCAATGAACTGGTCGCCGCTTAAGGCTTTTTGCACTTTTTCAAGCTCGTGATGCAGCAAGTCTTGCTGCGCGTAAGCGTGCTGGAAGAATATCGCATCGGGCGCTTGCGGGCTTTGCACAGCGCGAACGATGTCGCTTTCAAAATTGTGCGCGATATCACCGATGAGGCTTAAACCTGCTAAGCGCGCGCCGCCTTTGAGCGTGTGCAGCACGCGCTGCGCTTCTTCGGCGGGGGTGTTTTCGCTTGGGGCTTTCTCCCAATCTTGTAGGGCGTGTTCCAGCGCCTCTTGCAGCTCGCTGGCTTCTTCCATAAAGATTTCAAGAATTTCACGGTCGGCTTCATCCAGCGCGCTGCTTTGCACAGTGCTAAGTGGCGCAGCGGGTGCGACGAGGCTTAGTGCAGGGGTGTCGGCAGGCACAGGAGCCGCACTGATGGGTTGGCCAGATAAATAGCTTTGGATGGCCAGTAAGCACTTGCTAGCGTGGGGCATTTTGCCTTGTTGCAACAGCTCAAGCTGAATGCTCAGCTCGTCATGCGCTTGTTGCAGTAGGGTAAATAGCCCTGCCTCGATGCGGATACGGCCATCGTTGATGCGTTCGTACAGTGTTTCCAGTTCGTGGCACAGGTCGGCAATGCTGTTGATTTCGGCCATGCGCGCGCCACCTTTGAGGGTGTGCAGTTCGCGCTGTAATTGTGCCACTTGCAGGAGGTCGTCGGGGTTGGCGCGCCAGCGTTGCATGGCGGCTTCAACGGACTCGCTGATTTCTTGAGCTTCTTCAAGGAAGATAGCCAAAAGTTCGGCGTCTTCTCCGACGGGTAGCTCGGCGTAGTTCTCTGGAGCTTCAAGTTCGATCTCCAGCTCAGGCACGGCCAAGTCTTCGCTGTCTTCGTTTTGGGTTGGCGTTGTAGCGGTAAATTGCCAAGCCTCTAAGCGCGCAATCAAGGAGGCAGGCGAGGTGGTTTCCTGGCCTGCGGCGAGGCAATCGAGCATGGTGAGCAGGGCTTCGTGCGCCTCTGCGACCAGCGAAAAAAAGTCGTTGCTAGCGTCGCCGTGGTTGTCTTCTAAACGGCCATAGAAGTGGTTGAGCGCATCGGCCAGCTGTTGCACATGAGGCAGTTCTGCCGCCGCCGCGCCCGTGCTGGCTTCGCTTAAATCGTGACGCAGTAGTTGCAGTACGCTGCGATCGTTAGCATTATGCCATTGTTGCAATAGCGTATCGGCGTCCAACAAGGCATCCATGCCGTGCTCCATAAAATGAGCAATGGCTTGTGGGTTGAGGCCAGAACCGTTCGCACCGTTCTTTTGCAGGTCTCCAAGCAGCAGATCTTCCAGATCGTGCAACTCCAGCAAATAGGCTTCACTGCTAGGGAGAGCGGACATGACGAGCTGCTCAGGGTTGTCTAGCGCGTCGGCGATAATTTGCGAGGCGCGAGTTAGAATGGCGACGATCTCAGGTTTGTTGCTGACCTGATAGGTGCGCAGTTCTTTGATGAATTTTTCTAACGGCGCGGCAATTTGGGCGATCTTATCGACTTGCGCCATGTAAGCACTGCCTTTGAGGGTGTGCAGTGCGCGCTGAAGCTGATCGCTTAAGGGGTTGAAGTAGTCCTCCACCACCGACAGCTCGACAAACTCGTCCACCGTTTCTAAGTGCGAGCGGGCTTCTTGGGCAAAAATATCAAAGAGCGAGTCGTCTTCGTCGTCATCTTCGCTTTTGTGGCCGAGTGCGGCTGGCTGTGGTGCAGCAAGGGTTTCTTGCACAGGTATGACCGCAGGCTCAGGCTGGCTGGTGTCTGCTTGGGGAGTAGGGGCGTCGGCCTGCATGGCCGCAGCAGAAAATGTGGGAACATTCTGGCCTTGTGCTAAGGCAAAGGCATAAGCCATCAGCGGCTGGGTGGCTACGCTAGGGGCGCGCTTATGGCGAAAATCATCGATTAAAACGGGCAGCTGCTCAATGACATGATCCACCAAGGCCACGAGGTTACCAGAGAGGCTGATGGTATTGTCCAACACGCGGTTGAACATATTTTCAATCGACCAAGCCAGCTCACCGACCACCAAAGCTTTGACCATACGGCCACTGCCTTTAAGGGTGTGGAAAGAGCGGCGCACCGTGGTGAGTGCTTCTTTGTCGTTGTTGTCTTGTTTGAATACGGGCCAAAACCCTTGGATGGCTTCCAGTACTTCTTCGGCCTCTTCAAGGAAAATCTCAATGATTTCTTCGTCGATCAGGTCGTCATCGGCTTCGATCACTGGCATCAAGGGGGCGGGCGCAGCAGGAGTGGGTGGCGCAGCGGCAATCACAGGTGCGGGGGCGGTTTCGTCTTCGTCATCAAATGGCGTGTTGTCGTCCAGTAGAATTTCTTCTTCGATGACGCGTGCGTCGGTGTTGCTGAACTGGCCAATAGTCAGGCTGGGTAGGTTTTCTGCGCCCGCAAAGCTTAAGTTTTCCTCTGTATCGCCTGTCACAGGTGTAACGGGGTGTTTGAGCTTGAGCAAGGCTTGTTCGGCACGCTCAAGTAGGTTTTTGTCGGCATGGCGCGCGTCTTCGTTGTAGCGTTCTAAGAAGTACTCCACGCTGGAGAGAATATCCGCGAAGGTATCCAGCAGTGGCCAAGGCACTTGCTCTTGCTGCTCGATGACTTTTTTCACAAAGCTGGCCGATTGCGCCAAGATGCCTGCCACGCGCGGCAGTGGAATCATGGACAATGAGCCTTCGATGCTGTGTAGCATCGCGGGCGTTTCAAGTAATTCGTTGGTCGCCCAGTGATTGGCGATGTAGGCAATTACGGCGTCTTTGACTTCTTCAAGGACGTTACGCGCTTCGCGCAGCACGGCTTTTTGTGCGTCGCTTAGGGCGGTTTCTTTGACGTAGGCGTTGAAGTTGCCTTCACGCTGCATGCCGCTTAGGGTGGCTTCGATATAAAGTAATGCGCCTGCGACATCCAACAATATGCCATCGGAAGATGCTTGCGAGCTTTGCATCTGGGTAATGAGGTTCAGCTGCTCCAAAATTACCGTACGCGGCATACCAAGGCCGAGCATGCCCATGGTGTCGGCAATGTGTTTTAAGCTGGTGGCAAGCTCGGGCAAGGCGGCAAGGCGATCACCTTGGCCGCGTACGAGTAGGTCGAGGCCGTCTTTGACGGCGGTGATTTCTTCAATCAGGACGGCTAAAACGTCGCTGATGGTGTGGCGATCTGGGCGAGCAAAGGCTTCACGCTCTTGTTGCAGCTCGGCTTCGGTGGGCAGAGCTTGGCGCAAATGAAATTGCTCTTGGACTTGCGCAATGGCTTCGGACTGCACATC
Source organism: Pseudomonadota bacterium (assembly GCA_039797885.1). GTDB lineage: Bacteria > Pseudomonadota > Gammaproteobacteria > Pseudomonadales > Oceanobacteraceae > Venatoribacter. The sequence continues at coordinate 5,291 of JBDKHD010000192.1, read as the reverse complement.
GGTGCGCGCCACATAAAACAGTAGATTCTTGATAAGTTCGTCGGGCGCAGGGCGGTTGAGCGCTACAGCACCCAGTTCGATGCCTTCTTTTAACAGGCTATCAAGCTGGCGTAGCAGCTGGCGCGCACTGCTGGGCAAATGCTGCTGCTGTTCTAGCCATTCGCTAAATGCCAAGGCAGGCAGCCAGACTTGCCCTTGTGGAGTATGACCGAGCGTTTTGTGCAGGCGTGCAAAGGCGCGGATGAGATATTGTTTAGCAACCTGAGGCTCTTTGTTTTGCAAAAGCTGCAAGGTGGCGTTTTGCAGCATTTGCCGCACTTTGCGCGCCCACTGTAAGAACTCTTGGCTGCTTACGGCCTTGGCTTGCGCGGGGCTTAGCTCGGGATTGGGCTGGATAACAGGGGAAAACAACGCAGTTTCTGAAAGCAGGCTCTCGCCGCGCGCCGAACGTAATTCGTTGAGAATGGGCAGCAACACCACAGGCAAGTCGCGACGGCCAACTTTAATGTGTTCAAGGTAATGGGGCAACTGGATGATGGCCTGCATCAAACATTCAAGGCTGATGCGCTCATCTTTGGTTTGGGTGTCCAAAATAGATTGGCAAACAGCTTCCATTTCTTCGGCTAAAAGTGCCGCACCATAGAACTCCACCATCTGCAAAGTACCGTTAATTTGGTGCAGATAGCTTAAGCAAAACTTGATTTGGCTCTTGTCTTTCGGGTTATCAACATAAGCCTCTAATGCTTGTCTGGCTTGTTGTAGGGTTTCTTCAATTTCCCCTTTCACCCATTCCAGAGCGATGTAATCCTGACTCATCGCCTTGCACTCTCCCCGGTAGAATTTATTTTTTTTCGTACAAACGCGCAGATTTTATTGCTTTGCACCTGTTCCAGTTGCGGGTGTTGGTAATCGACGATTTCACCGAGCCCGATGATCAAAACACCGCCTGGGGCTAAATGTTCGACGAGGGAGTTTAAAATTTCACGCCGCCGCCAGCGTCGAAAGTAAATTAGCACATTCTGGCAGTAGATGACGTGCTGCATATTTAGCGGAAAATTGGCCAGATTCAAAATATTAACTTGGCTAAAACAGCAGCGATCACGAATCTCTTTGCGCACTTCCAGCGCGTTGGCGACAGGAACAAAACCCAGCTGCGCGTAATGTTCGGGTACAAAGTTCAGGGCTTTTAATGAATACTGCCCAGTGCGTGCTTTACGCAGCACAATGTTGGAGATGTCTGTGCCCGTCACTGCGTACTGTCGCGACTTACTGGCTAAAAGATCCTCGGCGATAAAAGCCAAGGAATAAGCCTCTTCACCTGAGGAGCAACCCACACTCCACAGCTCGATTGGAACTTCTTTGGGTAGTGTGCGTTCCAGCTCTTTAACCTGATCTTCGACAAAGGCCAAAGCGTCTTTATCACGGAAAAACCGTGTTTCCTGCACCGTCAGCCTGTCAACCAACGTGCTCCATTCGATGGCTGCCGCAGGGCCTTTTAATACCAATTGGTAATAGTCCTGATAGCTGGCACAGCCAACCTCACGCATACGCATATTCAGGCTGGTCTGTAAGAAGGTGCGGCGCTGGGGAGTGAGATACATCCCCGTGCGTTCTTCGAGCAGACTTTGCCAGCGATTAAATTGCAGCTCGTCCATTTCGGGCGGCTGCAATAAGGTATTTTGCAAGGATGGCATCATGGGCACTGGGTCAGTTCAGCTAAAGCGTGCGCTGCCCCAGGCTTGCCAATTCCGCTTCAGGCAGTTTAAAGCCCGCCACCGATTCACGCAGTTGGTTCGCCATCTCGGCCAAGTTACCAATCGAACGTGCGGTGGCAGTCGTACCTGCGGAAGTTTGCGAGGTAATTTCCTGAATCACGTTCATGGTGTTGGAAATATGACCCGCAGAGGAGGCCTGCTGGCGTGCTGCGTTGGAAATGTTTTGAATCAATTCCGCCAAGCTCTTTGATACGTTTTCAATTTCTTCCAGAGCCACACCCGCATCCTGTGCGAGACGCGCACCGCGCACCACTTCGGTGGTGGTTTGTTCCATTGAAATTACCGCTTCGTTGGTGTCGTTCTGAATGGTCTTAACCAGCGCTTCGATCTGTTTGGTTGCCGCAGCGGAACGTTCCGCTAAGCGCTGAACCTCGTCCGCTACCACCGCGAAGCCTCGGCCTGCGTCACCGGCCATAGACGCCTGAATGGCTGCGTTTAAAGACAGAATGTTGGTTTGGTCGGCAATGTCGGTAATCAGCGAGATGATGTCGCCGATCTCTTGTGAAGATTCACCCAAACGCTTAATACGCTTTGAAGTTTCTTGGATCTGTTCACGAATGTTATCCATGCCGCTGATGGTCGCTTGCACCACTTCCGCGCCTTTGTTGGCGATGGCTACCGAGCGCTCCGCTACCGCAGAGGATTCCGAGGCGTTGGCGGATACTTGGTCAATGGACACCGCCATTTCGTTGATGGCCGCAGAAGCGCCCGCGATTTCTTGCGCTTGGTGCTCAGAGGCTTCGGCTAAGTGCATAGCGGTGGCCTGAGTTTCTTGCGCCGCTGAGGACACCTGTACCGCTGTGTCGTTAATGGCGGATACCAATCCACGCATCTGGTCGATCGCGTAGTTGATGGAGTCGGCGATAGCACCTGTGAAGTCTTCGGTTACCGTTGCAGAGGCGGTCAGGTCACCGTCGGCCAAGTCGGCGATTTCGTCGAGCAGACGTAAAATCGCCATTTGGTTTTGTTCGTTTTTGTCGGCGCTTTCTTCTAAGTCGCGGCGAGTATCACGGTAAGAACCCATGCCGAAGAGGGCAATAACCACCACCGCCAGCAGAGCAGAAACGTAGCCAATCAACTGGTAAAAAGCGCGAACGGTACTGCCGCCTTGAATGTCGTCGGTTAGAGTCGAAAGCAGCTGCAACATGGCGCGCGAGTCGCTGAAAATGGCATCGGAAGCTTCACGCACCTGGAAGAGTTCTGGGGATGTTTCTAGAATTTCGTCCACCGAACCTGATACGAACTCAAAGAGTTCCGATACTTCGGACAGCGCGTAAACGGCTTCTTGGTTGTGGACTTTGGTGATGTTCATGGCGACGTTGCCAGAGATCATGCCGTTTAGTACACGACCAAATAAAGAGGTGTCGCGGCCGAAAGCGTCGGCGGCCATCACGGCGTCTTCACCGCCTGCTAGTACTTTGTTGACCGAACGTACGATACGCTCTGCCAGCCAAGATTGACGCTGCGCGACCGCAACTTGGTCGGCGGGTGCGCCACTGTCGAGCAGAATTTCAACGATCTCGTCGTATTCGACTTGCAGCTGCGGGATGGTTTCAGAAAGCGTTGCCGCTACTTCGTGCAAAGACAGAATGGTGTTTTGAGTACGACTAATTTGGTCGGCGTTAGTACGCGCTTTGTTCCATAACCCTTGTACTTTTTCCATGGACTCAAACTGCGCAGGAGACAAGCCGCTTTCGCTATCGCCTTGTGACAGAACAGCCCAGCGCTTTTCAAAGTTGTCACGAGCGGCTTTTAATTCAGCGAACGCTTCTTTTTTACCGCCCGCTGCTTCTACCGCGTTCTTTGCCAGCTCCTGCGACAGTACGCGCAGCTCACCAACGTGTTCGAGATACTGCTCGTCACGATTGGATAAGGAGTTCACGACTACGGTGATACCGATAAAAACGGCCAAGAATACGATCAGAAGCCCCGCCAAAATGGCGTTGGATCTGTTGCGGAATACCGTGGGTAATACGCGTCCTGGTTTTTTGCTCATGCCAATTTCTCCACACTCTTCTTTGCAGGCAATTTATAGTTATTCGCGCACGCCTAAACGGCGATTTGCAGGAATTCTGGGGCTTGAATTAATTCGCGCAGCTGCATCACTGTCCACTGGCGATGGTCTTTGCTGAAGCCTTGGTCAGAAAATTTGGCCAATTCAGGAGCAAGGTTTTCTACTTCATGGCGGCTGTCGCTGGGAAACTGTTGCATCCCCAATACGGCATCCACCAACAATCCAACTAAAAAGTCGCCTTGCTCTACCACGAGAACGCGACGACTGCGCCAGTTGGCACGACTAGATAAGTCTAAAAGCCCTGCTAAGTCCATAACGGGCACTAAGCGCCCACGAACGTTAGCAACACCTAAAACCCAGCTGCGCACTCCTGGTACCTTGGTGAGCTTGGGCGGCTGTAAAATTTCCGCCACTTCATTCATATCGCTCACAAGGAAGTGCCCTGCCAACATAAAACCAACACCGCGCCAATAGGTAACGGCTTCAATCTGTTGTGGCAGAGTGGAGGCGTTATGCTGGCTTAGGTCGGCAATTTGTTTGAGGAGGGCAAAAGGATGCATGTCAGCCCGCCATGACGGATTTGATTTCAGATAGCAAGGTGGCTTCGGGCACAGGTTTGACTAAATAGCCGCTGGCTCCTTGGCGCTTGCCCCACACGCGATCCGTTTCTTGATCTTTGGTAGTTACAATAATGACGGGGATATGTGTGGTGGCTGGGTCTTTGGTCAGTTGGCGGGTGGCCTGAAAACCATTTAAACCAGGCATTACAATGTCCATCAATACGACATCGGGCAGCTCAACGCGTGCTAAAGCCACACCGTCGGCACCATTTTCGGCGCTTAATACCTGATGACCGTTCTTTTCCAGCATGGTGCGGAAAGCTTCTGTTTCTGTTGGTGAATCATCCACGACCAAAATACGAGCCATGCTTGTCTACCTCTCTTAATAAGTGCTCAGCATTGTGTGCTAATTAGGATTTTACATATTGGCGGATAGAGCCAAGTAGTTCTTCCTTGCTAAACGGTTTGGTCAAATACTGATCCGAACCGACAATGCGTCCTTTTGCTTTATCAAACAGGCCATCTTTACTGGAAAGCATAATGACAGGAGTGGATTTGAACTTGGAGTTGTTCTTAATCAACGCGCAGGTTTGATAGCCATCTAAACGGGGCATCATAATATCGACAAAAATAATATCGGGTTGGGTGTCGGCAATCTTCGCTAACGCATCGAAACCATCGGTGGCGGTGATGACTTCACAGCCCACTTTTTGCAATAAGGTTTCTGCGGTGCGACGAATTGTTTTACTGTCATCAATGACCATAACTTTGACATTCTGAAAATTATCTTCCATAGGAAACTGCCTAACCATCCGCTTCTTGTTGTATGTTATAAGCCCGCGTTCTACTTGATAGATACGCCATTGCGTGCGTTTGTACCACAAAGTGCCAGTCAATGGCTAGGATACTGTTGTTGCGAAATAAGATAAATATGTTACTTCG
>JBDKHD010000191.1:0-13731 GCA_039797885.1 Pseudomonadota bacterium | reverse complement strand
TTTTCATGCACAAGCAGAGCAAGGGCTAACGCGTTCGGCTCTAACTAGCTTTATGCAAGAAGTGCAGGATGGTAGCACCATAATTGAACGTAATTTAATTCGTGCTGCTGAATTAATTCGCAGCTTTAAACAACTGGCCGTAGACCAAACCAGCTATCAGCGCCGCCGGTTTAATTTGCGCGAATTAACCAGTGAAATCACCCTCACTCTGCATCCTACTGTGCGCAAGACACCCTATCAACTGCTCGATCAAACACCCGATGCCTTAATGCTAGACAGCTACCCAGGCCCTTTGGGACAAGTGCTTATCAACCTTATTAATAACTCGTTAATTCACGGTTTCGAGGGACGAGCGCAAGGAACTATCACCCTAAGCGCCGAGCTTAGCCAAGATAAAAAAACAGCCTCTGTTCGCCTGCACGATGATGGCGTTGGCATTCCCACCAAAAACCTTAAAAAGATTTTCGACCCCTTCTTTACGACAAAACTTGGGCAGGGTGGATCGGGGCTAGGGCTGCATATTACTTACACCTTAGTGACTGGGCTTTTGGGTGGCAAAATCGAGGTGCGCAGCCAAGAAAACACAGGCACTACCTTTATCATAAGCTTACCCGTCATCGCCCCCACCGCAGCGCCGCTCTAGGTTGTTATTCCTAGGACAAACCAGTAATCTGCACGTCATTTTCTTAACTAAAAAGGTCTGTGCATGAAGAAGTTTTGGACGGTATTCGCCCTTATTTTCACCCTTGCCCTCAGCATCGCGCCTGCCGAGGCCAAGCGCCTAGGTGGCGGCAAATCCTTTGGCAAAAGCCACCAAACCGCACCCGCTAAAAGTGCGCCGCAAAAACAGGACGCTGCCCCCACAGCCGACAAGCCCAGCGCAGGCTCAAGCATCAGCAAAAAAGGCTTAATGGGCGGCATGTTGGGTGGGCTGCTTGCAGGCGGCCTGATCGGCTACATGCTTGGCAATGGTGGTTTTGAAGGTATCCAGCTGATGGATATTTTATTGGTAGGCCTGGTGGTGCTGGCCATAGTGATGCTGTTTAAGCGCATGGCCAAACCCGCCGCCGCACAACCCAGCCCAGCTTACGCGCGCACCAGCGACAGCGCACCCGCACCCAGTGCTCATACGCCCAAAACCACAGGCCGCTCGCCTTTGGTGACTGAAATCGGCGGCTTTGCCGCGCCCAGCGTACCCATGAACCTGCCCTCAGGTTTCGACCTCACCGCCTTTTTGGTTGGCGCGCGCGACCACTACCGCACCTTGCAAGAAGCTTGGAATAAAAACGATTTTTCCGTCATCGAAGAATACGTTTCCACCGAGTTATATACAGCCTTAAAAGCCGAACGCTGCAGCCTAGCAGGCGAGCAGCACACCGAAGTGCTCTTTGTCGATGCGCAATTGGTACGCGCCGACCACAGCGCCAAGCTTGCGGAGCTGAGCCTGAAATTTACAGGCCGCTACCGCGACACGCAGGAAAATATTGAAGAAGACATCCAAGATATTTGGCATTTAGAGCGTGACTTGAGCAAGCCCAATGCACCTTGGCTGGTAGTCGGTATCGAAGGCTAAGGTCGCAATCGATTTAAAAAATACCATTTAAAATGCGCGTTTATTCTTGGCCGTCTTTCAGAGTAAACTGCGCGCTTTCAACAGGAGCACCTCATGCTAAAAGTAAACGAATATTTCGATGGCAAAGTGAAATCCATCGGCCTACAAACCGCCACTCTGCCCGCCACCGTTGGCGTCATGGAAGCGGGTGAATACGAATTTGGCACCAGCCAAAAAGAAGTAATGACCCTAGTATCAGGCGCATTAGACGTGCTGCTGCTAGGCGCTGGCACTTGGCAAACCTTCAACCAAGGCCAAGCCTTTACCGTACCTGCCAACGTGAAATTCAAAGTCAAAGCTCAAGGCCAAGTGGCCTACCTCTGCACTTACGAATAAGCCCTCGAGCAAACCCTCGAATAAACCCTCGAATAAGCTCTTCCGAGCAGGCGACGCTCGCCTGCTCAGCCTTTTTACCTACTGGCCTTTGCCCACAAAGGCGCGTATAAAAGCGCACGGTCTAGCATGACCGCCATCCCTCACTAGAACCTGTTCAAGGAAGTCATAATGAACGCTAAAACTCCCGTTCTCGCTATCGAAAACCTCAAAGTTGGCATGACCGCCGAATACAGCCGCCAAGTCACAGGCGCAGACATTCAAGCCTTTGCCGACGTTACGGGCGACCACAACCCTGTGCACACTGATGAAACCTACGCCGCCAGCACCCAGTTTGGTAAACGCATTGCCCACGGCATTTTATCTGTCGGTTTTTTCTCGACGGTACTGGGCACTAAGCTGCCAGGGCCTGGCTGCATTTACATGAGCCAAAGCGCCAAATTCAAAGCCCCAGTTTTTATCAACGACACCGTGCGTGCCGTGGTTGAAATCACCGCCATTGAAGCCGAGAAAAAACGCGTTACCCTAAGCACCAATGCTTATGTCGGCGATAGGCTCGTCACCACCGGCGAAGCCTTAATGTACATTCCCTAACGCGCCTTTGCGCCCTGCATACCTCCCCCACTAGGGGGATGAAAGCCATTGCGCCTTTTGTCGTCTAATGAGTTGACTCGTAGTAACCCATAAAAAAATAACGACAAGAGGTAACCACCATGAATACTGCTAGCGGCCGTCAGGTTTACCAAAAACCGAGCGACTGGACATTAATGTCCCCCATCTTTTCCAGCCACATCAAACGCGTGGGCGTGCTGCGTACTTTCGCAGGCGGCCTGTCCATGTACAGCTGCATTCCTGCCTTAGTCGTGCTACATCTCACCACCTGCGTGCTGGGCTACCAATGGCTACTGCGCCCGCTGTTGAAATTACCCAAAGTGTATTGGAGCGACTACGTCATCATCGACCGCCATCGCATCGAAGGCATGAACTGGTTTGATCATTTCAACTGCATGTTCTGCGGCTACGCCAACGGCCTGACCGTGATGGCCAATATCGAAATCGACCACCTTGCCAAAGCCAATCTGAGCGAGCTGTCTTTGCCGCGCAAAATGCTGGCAAGTTTATTAATGATTCCCTTTATACCGCTGCTGGTATTCTTTGAAATCAACGTGCAAATTATTTACAACATTTTGGTTTCTCGCCCACTAGGCATGCACCGCACCAGCATGCGCGAAGCCAACGCCGTTATGCGCAAAGACAGCTACGCCAAACAATTTATGGGCTTATTCCGCTTGCCCATTTGGGGTGCAAAAAGCGTGGTGTTTCGTTTTTCTATGGCGCTGGAGCAAATTGAATCTTCCTTCTGCCCGCTGAAACATTTTGAAACCCGCGAAGGCATCGTCTATCCCAAACACCACGAACGTTTCTTCGGCCCTCACCAGCTTGAAGAAATGCGCCAAGTGCTGTCCACCGTAGGCACAGTATCGAAACGACTGCCGAAGTATTAATTGGCGCGGAGCGTTGGGCGTTGGGCGTTGAGCCCCCAGCCCCCAGCCCCCAGCCCCCAGCCCCCAGCCCCCAGCCCCCAGCCGATAAACATAAAAAATCGAGAAAATTATGACTCATAAAAATAAAAATAATCCTTTTCAATCTTCTCGCCGTAGTTTTTTAAAAACCGCTGCGATGGCGGGTGTCGGAGCGACCGCCGTGGGTGCGGGTGTAGCGGCAGCCTTGCCCGCTTTATCGGGCGATAAAGTGCTGGATATGCCCTACCCGCATGTGCAAAACAACAACGTCGAATTGCCTATGAACGGTAAAAGCGTGGTAATTATCGGCGGTGGCTTGGCGGGTTTACAGGCAGGTGTCGAACTGTCTGCGCGCGGTTTTAAAGTGACGATTTTAGAAAAAAGCGGCACCCCCGGCGGCAAAGCCAAAGCCTGGCGCGATAAAGGTTTTGGCCCCAAAGACGACCCCGCAAAACGCGAGCCCGGTTTCCCAGGTTATGTGCGGGAACACGGCACGCACGCCATCTGGGGTTTTTACAATAATTTGCGCGAATTTATGGGCCGCTACGGCTGGAAATTAATGGACATGCCCAAAGAAGGCAGCATGTACAATTTTATCGACAGCGATGGCTCAACCAGCTATTTACCGCCAAGCAAAATGGCAAACCCCTACGACAAGCTGGAGCTTATTGCCGACGCTTTTAAAATGGGGCATTTAAAACCCGAAGATCGAAAACATTTTATTCGCGTTGCTATTAAATTAATGACCTTTGACTACAAAGATAAAGCCCAGCGCGACTACATGGATTCCATGACCTTTGAGGAGTATTGCCGCAAGCTCGACGTGCCAGATCGCATCACGCACACCATTATGGATAGCCTGCTAGAAATGGCTTATTTCGATAAAGTGCAAAGCGCCTCGGCGGTGACACTGGCCAATATTTTTCAGTTGATTTCAGGCTCGGGCGACGACATGAAAATCAATTTATACGGTCATCCTGTTAACGAAACTTTCTTGCAACCCATGGTGGATTATATTCGTGGCCACGGTGGCCAAGTGATTTATAACGTCGATATTGAAGGGCTGGAAAAAGAAAATGAAGCCATCATTCGTGTTGTTTCCAGCGCCCTGCCTGGCGATATTAAAAAAGTACGGCGCTGCGCTGTGTGCGGTAATTTAGTGTTTGATGGCATGGAAATCGACGGCGAATGCCCGCACTGCGGCGCGCGTGCCGATATGTTGCAATATATAAATGCCGAAGAAGCCCAAGGCCGTAAATGGCAAGCGGACTATTTTATTTCCGCTGTTGATATTCCGGCAGCCAAAACCTTGGTGGAAAGCAATCGTGCTGTCTTTGGCGACGATCCGTATTTCACCAATATCTTGGGTTTAAAAACACAGTCCGTTTACGTCACGCAATTATGGTACGAAGGCAAAGGTTTCTGGGAAGAACAAATTAAAGATTTCAGCGGCAAGCGCCCTGGTTTTTGCTTCTTTGCCACAGGCTTTAAATACCTAGGAATTACCATTAACCGCAATATTCGCGTGCCATTCCCAGATGCCAAATTTACAATTTCACCTGAAATTGCCGACCGCAACATCACCGTCATTGAAACGCAAATTGCCAACGCCACCAACAAAGGCGTCGGCGGCAAACGCACGCAGGAAATTGCCGCACTTTGCCATGAAGAATTGAAATCGGTTATGCCCGATTTACCCGATTACAAAGACGCTTATGTGAATCGCTGGCACCATTACAACGGCTACGGTGTTGGTATCGAAGCCAAACGCCCACCCATTCAATCACCCATAGATAATTTACTGTTTATTGGCGATTTAGCTTTCGTCAATCACGAGGCAGTGTTTATGGAAAAAACCAACGTCACCGCCAAAACCGCCACCAATATTTTGCTGGATAAAATTGGCCAACCAGAAGGAAAGATCGAGATTTTACGCTCGGGTTCACCCAGTGTTTCTATTGATGCGCTGAAAAAAATAACCAGTGTGTATATTTAATCTGTAACGGAAGCCATTGGCTTCCATTTAGCGCCCTATGGGCGCCCCTACAATATTGGCATCCCGCCCAAATCGAAAACAACAATAACGAGGACTACCCCATGACCGCTTCCGAAAAAGCAATCAATTTGAACGACTACATTACTCCCGCAAAAGAGCGTAAAAATCTCAGTGGGTTTTTTAAAGCCATTTCGCAGGTGGAGTTGCCGATGCTGGAGTTTCATCGCGTGGGCAGATTGCCGGTATTTTATTACGACAATACCAGTATGACTGCCGCATTTATGGCATCGACCAAAGAAGTAAAAAAATTATTACCCGACCCAGATATGCATCCTTTGGAAATTTTTCCAGGCCGTTGCGTGGTCACTTTCAGTGCCTTTGAATACCGCGATACCGATATCGACCCATACAACGAATTTAGTATCGGCTTTTTAATCAGCCAAGGTAAAAAACATTTACCCGGAATACAGCTCTTAAAAGAAATGCTGCAAAACTCTTTTCAGGCTTATGTATGGAAATTACCCGTTACCACCGAAATTGCACGCTGGGGCGGCGTGGAGCTGTACGGCTTTCCAAAATTTATTGCCGATATTGATTTTAATCGCACGCAAAAAAGTTTGGCCTGCACGCTCAAGCACGATGGCAAGCATGTTTTAACGCTCGAAGGCAAAGCATTAAGCACTTCGCGTAAAGATCAGCCGCTGCGTTATCGCGCTTATTCCATGCTCGATGGCAACGCCATGTGCGCCAACGTTTACACCAATCCACTGGCATACGGCCAAAGCATGTTACCCAATGCCGCCAAACTCACGCTTGGCGATCACCCCATCGCGCAAACACTGAAAACACTGAAACTTTCCAGCTTTCCTGTGATGTTTCAATATTGCCCAAAAAATGAGCTGGCGCTCTTTGGCCCGCGCAATTTAATGGACAACTAAACGCTCGCTTCTTGCCAGTTGTTGGCGACCATCAAGATGTAGGTGGTCGCCAACGAACCTTTGTGTAAAAATAGCCTCCAACGTTTTTCTATAACAACAGGGAGCACCCCATGCGTTTGAAGCTTGTTTCGTGGCTGGCCGCCTTAGCCGTCGTTTTTTCCTTTAGCACCCAAGCCGCGCCTTACAGCGAAGGTAATGGTTACACCCTCTTAAAAACTCCCGTAGCCGTGATGGCCGATGGCAAAGTGCATGTCGAAGAAGCCTTCTGGTACGGCTGCCCGCATTGCTTTCAATTAGAAGGCGCGGTCAGCGCTTGGCGTCAAAAATTGCCAGCCGATGTTGAGTTCACCGGCGTGCCCGCGCTCTTTGGTCGTGCTTGGGTTTCTCATGCGCAGTTCTACTATGTGGCCGACTCTTTAGGTGTGCTGGATAAAGTACACGAGCCAATTTTCCGCGCCATTCACGTTGAAAACCAACACCTGCTTAGCAAAAGCGATCAGCGTGATTTCTTACAAGAAAAAGCCGGCGTCGCTCCCGCTGATTTCGACAAAGCCTATGAATCCTTCACCGTTAAAAGCCGCATGAAACAAGCCGACGCACGCATTCGTGCCTTTGGTATCAACGGCGTACCCGCCATGATCGTGCAAGGCAAATACTTGGTGGACTCCAGCTCCGCAGGCGGCAATGCCAATATGCTGAAAGTCGTCGATTTTCTGATCGAACAAGAGCGCAAAGCGCTGAAAAAATAAATGGTCGATTTTTGCTCTTGGCAAGAATTTGTGGCTGCACCGCGTGCGGCCAATAGCCTAAGATTGTTGTCCTTCAACATTCAGGTAGGCATCCAAACCGATGCCTACCACCACTATCTGATGCGCAGCTGGCAGCATCTGTTACCCAGCACTCAGCGCCAACACACCCTAAACCACATTGCCCATTTGGTGCAGCATTTTGACCTCGTCGCGCTGCAAGAAGCCGATGCAGGGAGTTTTCGCTCGCGCGGACAAAACCAAGTACAGCATTTAGCCGAACAGGCACGCTTTCCTTTTTGGTATCAGCAGGTTAACCGCAACCTCGGCATTGCCCGCCACAGCAACGGCATGCTGACCCGCCTACCCGCCGTGGAAGTAGAACAATTCTCTTTACCCGGCTTACTGCCTGGGCGTGGGCTGATGCTGCTGACCTTTGGCCAAGGTGAGGACGCACTCACCGTCGCCATCACGCACTTGGCACTGAACAAAAAAGCTCAGTTTGCTCAGCTGGATTTCCTACAAGAACGCGTCTTTGAGCGTAAGAATCTCATCCTAATGGGCGACTTCAATCAAAATGCCGAAGTGCTGCTGCAACACAGCCCGCTACAGCACCTAAACCTTCAGCCGCTGCCAAGCCAGGCCACCTACCCCAGCTGGAAACCCGCACGCGCACTGGACCATATCCTGATTTCCGACAGCATTCGCTTATCGCGCATGGCGGTACTCAACAGCTCTCCGTCTGACCATCTACCCATTGCCGCAGAAATCATCGTGCCAAGCCAAGCACAATCACAAAGCTCTCCTATAATCTTTCCTTAATCTCCTCTCACCTGCAAAGTAGCGTTATGGCACAGGACAGCAACAACGACAGCCGCTATTGGCGCGACAAATACCTCGATCTCGTCAACGAACACGATGGCCTCAAGCTCAAAAGCAGCAAGCAGCACGACTTGCTGCGCCGAGCGCTCGTGGTCACCAGTTTATTGGGCACAGGGCAAAGCAGTCGCATCGACAAAGGCTTAACCGACCTGCGCCAAGCCGTAAAAACACAAAACCCCAATCTGATTCACAGCCTGACCGATCTTGAAAAAGCCGTAGACGGCTTTGAAGCGCAAAAAACCAACCAAGTCAGCATGCTGCTTGGGCTCATTGGTGAAATCAGCACCAAGCTTGACCGCTGTCCATTGCCCGCGCCTTTGCTTAAGCGCGTTAAACAAGTGCGCCAAGAAGCGGTACAGGCGCTAGAAAGCCAGCAAGGCTATGGTGAACAGCTGCAACACTGGTTGCAAATTTTAGGCGAACTGGCCACCCTAGATGGCTACGACGAGCCTACCTCCAAATGGTGGAAGCGCTGGTTTAAAAGCCAAAAAGAACAAAGCGAAGCCGTGGCCGAAACGCTCAGCCACAGTGCGCAAACAGCGCTGGCTGGCGTACAAAATACCACTGACACCTCAGAAAGCGACGAGCCGGGCTTTTCGGTGATTGCCGCCGAAGTCGCTCAAACTCTGCAAGATCTACTGACCCAGCTCGTTATTCCTGAACGCCTGGACTACCAGCTGCAAAGCCTAAAACAGCGCCTAAATACGCAAATGCAGTGGTTTGAACTGGTACCCATGCTCGAAGACACCACACAGTTTTTACTGCAATGCTTAGAAAGCAGCCAAGTTAAAATCGAACAATTTTTACAAAGCCTCGACCAGCGCTTGCAAGCCATTCGCACCCTCGTCAGTGAGGCCATGATTGGCGGCGAAGAGCGCGCGCGCGCGCGTGAAAGCCTCGACCAAATGGTGCGCGAACAGCTCTCAGATATCCGCTCTTTGATCACAGGCAAAAGCGATCTGGAGGATTTAGGGCTAAGCGTTCGTGAGCATTTAGTGCTGATTATCGACGCCATGGAAAAATACAAAGTGGGTGAAGAGGAGCGCGAAAAACGCTTAAGCGAACAGCTAGCGCAACTGCAAGCACGCGTTGATGAAATGGAAAAAGAAGTGGAGGACAAGCGCCAAGCCTTTGAGGAACAAAAACGCAAAGCCGCGCAAGATGTGCTTACTGGCTTACCCAACCGCCAAGGCTACCAGGATCGTCTTGCCGATGAGCTGGCGCGTCATCATCGGTATGGTAGCCCGCTGGCCTTAGTGGTGTGCGATATCGACCACTTTAAGCGCATCAACGACACCTACGGCCACTTGGCAGGCGACAAAGTGCTGCAACTGATTGCACGCATGTTGCGCAAAAACATTCGCGATGTGGATTTTGTCGCACGTTACGGCGGCGAGGAATTTGTCATCCTCATGCCCGAAACCACCGCCGTGGATGCTCATAAGGCCGCCGAAAAGCTACGCATCGTTATCGAACAAAGCCCCTTTAACTTCCGCAAAGAGCGCGTGAGCATCACCATGTCCTTTGGCATCAGCGAGTTCCTCAACAAAGACTCTCCCGAGCAAGTCTTTGAGCGCGCCGATAAAGCGCTGTACCAATCCAAACACGCAGGACGCAATCACTGCACTTTGGCGTAATAAAGCCTGCCTATTTCTTGTAATTTTCAACTTTTCTGTTAGATTGCCACGCTTTCGAAACGAAAGTTAAAAGCTACAAACATGCCCAAACGCAACACACTCGAACGCCGCCACAATATCCTGACTCTGCTCAATCAGCGTGGGCAGATTCAGGTGGACGAGCTGGCCAAAGAGTTTGCCACCTCGGAAGTCACCATCCGCAAAGACCTTGCCGCACTGGAACAAAGCGGCTTGCTCTTGCGCCGTTACGGCGGTGCGATTCCCTTTCCCGAGGAGCTTGGCGACCTGAGCCAAGAGACCAAACAAAAAGTTTCGCTTCGAAAGCAAGCCATCGCCAAAGCCGCTGCGGCTCTGATTCGTGACCACAATCGCATCATCATCGACTTTGGCACCACCACCGCCGCCCTCATTCCGCAACTGCAAAGCAAGCGCGGCCTCGTGGTGATGACCAACTCCTTGCAAGTAGCCAATGCCGTGCGCGAGCTGGATAACGAGCCCACTCTGCTGATGAGTGGCGGCACTTGGGATAACCATTCCGAATCCTTTCAAGGGCAAATCGCCGAGCAAGTCATTCGTTCTTACGATTTCGACCAGCTTTTTATCGGCTGCGATGGCATAGACGTGGCGCGTGGCACGACTACCTTCAATGAGCTTCTAGGGCTTAGTCGCGTGATGGCCAGCGCCTCGCGCGAGGTCATAGTGCTGGCCGAGTCGGACAAGGTTGGGCGGCGCATTCCCAACCTAGAGCTGCCTTGGGCCGAGGTGAATGTGCTAATCAGTGACGAAGGCTTAAGCCCTACGCTACAACAACAAATCGAACAACAGGGCGTGCGCGTGATTGTCGCCGCTTAAGCGGGCAATCAGGCGGGCGCAAAACGCATTTAAAACAGGAACAGGTAACTCGTATGTGTGGAATTGTCGGAGCTGTCGCTCAACGTGATGTCGCAGAAATTTTATTAGAAGGCTTAAAACGCTTGGAATACCGTGGCTATGACTCAGCGGGTTTGGCCATTATTCACAAGCAAGGCGAGCTGGCTCGCGCCCGCCGCACAGGCAAAGTGCAAAGCCTAGCCGATGCCGTTAAAGCCGACCCTATGCCAGGCGGCACGGGTATCGCCCACACGCGCTGGGCCACCCACGGCGAACCCACCGAAGCCAACGCCCACCCTCATGTTTCAGGCAATATTGCTGTCGTGCATAACGGCATCATCGAAAACTACGAAAGCCTGCGCCACGAGCTGCAAGGCCAAGGCTATGTCTTTACCTCGCAAACCGACACCGAAGTCATTGCGCACCTGGTCGAACGCGAGCTAAAAAGCGCCCCAAGCTTGCTGAACGCCGTTAAAAAAGTGCGCAAGCTGCTGCGCGGCGCTTACGGCATGGTGGTGCTCGACAGCCAACAGCCCGAACGCATGGTGGTGGCACGCTCTGGCAGCCCCTTGGTGATTGGCCTAGGTATCGGTGAAAACTTCGTCGCCTCAGACCAGCTGGCACTGCTGCCTGTCACGCGCAAGTTTGCCTTTTTAGAGGAAGGCGACGTAGCCGAAATCACCCGTGAACACATTCAGGTTTTCGACAGCCAAGACCAAGCCGTAGAGCGCGCCGTACACGAAAGTAACGCCCACTACGACGCAGGCGACAAAGGCGAGTTTCGCCACTACATGCTTAAAGAAATCTACGAACAGCCCTTAGCCATTGCCAACACCTTGGAAGGCCGCCTGTTCAATGGACAGCTCAACCTCGACATCATGGGCGACCTGCGCGGCATCGAGCAGGTGCAAATCGTCGCCTGTGGCACCAGCTACCACGCAGGCATGGTGGCGCGCTACTGGATCGAAAGTTTGGCGGGCATCGCCTGCAACGTCGAAATTGCCTCCGAATTCCGCTATCGCAAAAGCGTGGTGCACCCCAACTCCCTACTTATCACCATTTCCCAAAGTGGCGAAACCGCCGACACCTTGGCCGCCTTGCGCCTTGCCAAAACTATCGGCTTTAGCAAAAGCCTAACCCTGTGCAACGTGCCTGGCTCTTCTTTGGTGCGTGAATCCGACATGGCGCTGCTCACCCGCGCAGGCACCGAAATCGGCGTAGCCTCCACCAAAGCCTTTACCACTCAGCTTGTGGCCTTGTTGGTGCTCACCGCCGCACTGGGCCGCCAAAACGGCATGAGCCAAGCAAGCGAAGCGCAAATCGCCAAGGCGCTGACCAGCCTACCGAGCCAAATCGAAAAAGCCCTCGCCATGAACAGCGACATCCAAAAGCTGGCCGAACGCTTTGCCGAAAAACACCACGCCCTGTTCCTTGGCCGTGGCGAGCAGTACCCCATTGCCATGGAAGGGGCGCTGAAGCTTAAAGAAATTTCCTACATTCACGCCGAAGCCTACGCCGCAGGCGAGCTAAAACACGGCCCATTGGCGCTCATTGATGCGGAAATGCCTATTGTCGTAATCGCACCCAACAACGACCTACTGGAAAAGCTCAAATCCAACATCGAAGAAGTGCGCGCGCGTGGTGGCGAGCTGATCGTCTTTGCCAGCCAAGAAGCCGACATTCAGCCGCAAAGCAACCTCAGCGTCCTGCCCATGCCCGAATGCGATGAGCTGATTGCACCCGTGCTCTACACCCTGCCGCTGCAATTGCTGAGCTACCATGTGGCCGTGATTAAAGGCACAGACGTAGACCAGCCGCGCAACCTCGCCAAAAGCGTGACAGTGGAGTAACTCACCGTTCTGTTTAGAAGGTCATGTGGGATGTAAATAAAGATTCATCCGTATGAATAAAGTGTCATCCTTATAAATAAAGTTTCATCCTGAGCCTGCATCCGCTATGTTGAGGTCATCGACACAGCGGGGCAGGCTTTCTCATGTCTGGAACATTCAAGGGGCTGACCCAGGCCCAGATCGATAGAAGGCTCAAGGATGGGCGTGGCCAAGGCCAAGGGGCGGACTACAAGCCGTTCATCTACACCAGGGACGTATCCTCTCTGGGGCGTTCCCACCGCCTGCCTGGCAGCAAGACCCGGCGTTTACACCATCTTCTATCCGATCTTGAACTGGCCATCTTCCTGACCTTGGATCGGTCTCCCCATGTCACCGATATCCGTGAACAGTTTCCGATGCGGGTCGAAGATACGGTGCGCATCGCCGAGGAGCTTGGCCTGCCCCACGGGCGTTACAAGGGCACCCCGCAGGTACTGACCAGCGACTTTCTGGTGGATTTCGAAGATCCTCAGCGCCCGAGCATCGCGATTCAGGCCAAGTACAGTACCGACCTGCAGAAGCCTGAAGTTATCGAGAGGCTTGAGCTTGAAAGGCGCTACTGGCAGGAAAAAGGTATTCCCTGGGCCATCGTCACGGAGCGCGAGGTATCCAAGGTGGCATTTGCCAATATCCAATGGCTCTATCCTGCCCATGCTGAAGACGACATCGCTCAGGACGATCTCGCCCATTACCAGCAGCTGTTTCTGCTCGAGTTTCAGCGTCACCCAGACCGGAAGCTGACCGCTATTGCCCAAGGACTGGATACCTCCGGCCAGCTGGAGGCCGGTCAGGCGCTCTATTGGCTACGCCAGTTGTTGGCCCGGCACTGTTTCCTTTTCGATCTTGACACTCCTTACCGGGAGCTGAAGCCGAAAGACCTTGTTGCCAACTCTCATCAAATGCATCAGGAGCTGAGCAGTGTTGCCCGTTAATCAGGTGTTCAGGATGGGGGAACTGCGAAAGCGCCTGCTTTGGTCCGGTACAGAGCAGGCAATCTGGATCGATATCGATTCGGACACGGCGTTGCCCGAACCGATATCGATTGTAGAGCTGGAGCGTCTGATCATGGAGCGGGAGCTGGAGAGCATTGCCGATCCCTTCGAGGAAACAGTCCTACGGGAGGTTGAGGAAGGTTCCCTTGATCAGCAGAAGCGTGATGAAGCTTGGGGAATGCTGGCGGATTTTGTGCACGACCCCCAGCTTTTCGTGCGGCGCCCCAGAGGGCTCATTGTCAGAGGCATCATGGAGCGCCATGGTGTCACCAATCAGACGGTGTACAGGTTACTGAGGCGCTACTGGCAGCGA
>JBDKHD010000190.1:0-13820 GCA_039797885.1 Pseudomonadota bacterium | reverse complement strand
TGCAAGCCAATACGCACTGGCGTTTTGGTGTCGTGGCGCGCATAAAACCCAGGCGCCAACACTTTTATAAGCATAAAACCCAGCAAACCTGCGGCATAAGCCTGCAAGCTCATACTCATTTTGCCAATGTCGTAAGCGGTGGTTTCGCCATGATAAAAAATAGTGGCCATCAAAGGCGTCGCCAACAGAATTAAGGCCAAGGCCGCAGGCAAGGCAATGAGGAAAATCATACGCACCGCCCAATCCAGCGTGCGCGAGAAATGCGCACTTTCTTTGGCGGCGTGATTGCGCGACAGCGCAGGCAAAATAACCACACCAATGGCTATAGCAAACACGCCCAAAGGCAAGTTATTTAAACGATCCGAATAGTACAGCCAGCTGACCGAGCCGTGCTCTAAAAAGGACGCTAAAAAAGTATCGAGCAATAAATTTATTTGGCTCACCGACACGCCAAAAAGCGCAGGAATCATCAAAGTGCCAATACGCTTTACGCCTTCATCACGATAATTAAATTGCGGCTTGAGCAAGAGCTGTTTGCGCGCCACAAAGGGAAGTAAAAAAACCAGCTGAATAATGCCTGCAAAAAACACCCCCCAAGCCAGCGCATAAAGCGGCTCTTGGAATTGCCCTGAAAGCGTCAGCACCGAAAAAATCATGCAGATATTTAAAAACACAGGCGTAAAAGCCGGTGCAAAAAAACTATCGTAAGTATTGAGCACGCTGCAATACAGCGCGGTGAGCGACACAAAAAACAAATACGGGAAAGTAATGCGCAGTAAATCGCCTGTTAGTGCAAATTTTTCTGGGTCTTGGCGAAAACCCGGCGCAAAAACCCAAGGCAAATAATCGGCAAAAATCAGCGCCGAAATGGTGACCAAAAACAACACACCACCAAGCACGCCCGAAGTATTAGCAATCAGAAGCTGCACTTCTTGCAACGGGCGAGTGCGGCGGTATTCACTTAATACAGGCACAAAGGCCACAGAAAATGCACCTTCAGCAAACAGACGGCGAAAAAAATTGGGTATTTTAAAAGCAATTAAAAAGGCATCGGCGCGCGCGCCAAAGTACTGCGCCACAAACACATCGCGAATCAAGCCTAACACACGGCTTAACAGCGTCATCAAGCTGACAATGGAAGAAGATTTTAATAAAGACATAAAAATACGCCGAATGAATATTATTGTGCGCGGGCTTTGACGATCAGGTCGTAGGCGGTTTGGATGGCTTGAGTTTTTTCTTTGGCCAAGGTCATCATTTCTTCAGGCAAGCCCTTGGCCACGAGCTTGTCGGGGTGATGCTGGCTCATCAGCTTGCGGTAAGCTTTTTTCAAATCGGCGTCGTTGATGCGCTCATCCACACCCAAAACTGCGTAGGCATTTTTAAGCTGCTCGGCGTTATTATTCTGCGCCTGATAACTACCCCGCATGGCGGCCAATACGCGCTGATGAATGGCTTCAAAGTGAAACTCCGGCACGCCCAAAGCCACACGCAAAGAATCCAACACCAAGCGTTCATTGCGCGATAATTCGCCATCGGCATAAGCCACGCTTAGCTGAATTTCTAAAAACATCACCAGCAAATCTTGACGCGCTCGAAACAGATTTTTAAGCACGAATAAATCGCCATCTAAATCGGTTTTCGGATCTTTGCCCTGTGCAAAATACTCAATCGCCACTTGACGCTGTTTGCCTTCCAAGCGCATCAATTGCATCACATGCGACGCGGCCGCAATTTCAGCTTCGCTGACACGGCCATCGGCCTTGGCCAGTCGCCCCATAAAACGGAAAGTAGCACGGAAAAAATAATGCCGTATTTGCTGCGCCTGATCCTGCGCGCTCAAGCCTCCCTGTGCTTTTTTGCTCACATATTTATCAAAAAAATGCCCAAGCACCACACCGATAACGACCCCTAAAAAACTGCGCGCCACAATTAGCCCCAGCAGCGCGCCGATCACCTTGCCATACCAAAACTTCATAATTTGACTCCGTATTCTTGTTGCAATCGCGCCAAACGCTCGGGCGTACCCACATCCAGCCACTGGCCGTTCAGTTTTTGGCCACCCACTTGATTACGCCGCATGTGCTCACGAAAAAGCGGCGCTAAAGGAAAAAATCCCGCCTGACTTTGTGCAAAAAGTTCGGGCTTTAAAATACTGATGCCGCTGAAAGTAAAGGCTGGCTGCCCTTCAATGCGGTCATACACTTTTTTCCCGTCCAAGAGAAAATCCCCTTGTGGGTGCTCAGGCGGGTTATCGACCAAGTACAACCAGGCCAAGTTATCGCCTAGGTCTTGCGCGAGTGCTTGCTCAACAGGCCAATCGCACCAAACGTCGCCATTAACCAGCAAAAAAGGCGCATCACCCAATAACGGCAGCGCTTGGTAAACACCACCTGCTGTTTCCAGCCCACCTTCGGGTTCGGGTGAATAGCGGATGTGCGCGCCAAACTTGCGGCCATCACCCAAGGCGGTTTCAATCATCGGCCCAAGCCAAGCGTGGTTGATAACAATCTCGGTCACGCCTGCACGCACTAAGCGCTCGATATGGTGCTGAATCAGTGGTTTACCCGCCACGATAAGCAAAGGCTTGGGGCAGGTGTCGGTCAGGGGCGCCATGCGCTTGCCGCGCCCCGCCGCCAAAATCATGGCTTTCATTCGGCGCTGCTGTCCCGTTCTTGATTCTTGGCTTTGGGTAGCTTGACCAGCTCAGGCATAAAGCGGCTCTGTAGCCAGTGGTGAAACTCGGCCAGCTCCTCATAACAGGCGCTAACATCCAGCAAATACTGACAGGTATTGGGTATGTCTTTGAGGTAGCCGCTTTTGCCATCGCGTAGGTGCAGGCGCGCAAAAATACCTGCGGCCTTGAGGTGGCGCTGCAACCCCATGTAGTCGAAATCTTGCTGAAAATACGCCCAATCGTGCAAGTACAACCCCAGTGGGCGTGCTTTTTCCCAGTAAAACGCCGCCAGCTCATCCACTCGTTCTTTGGGCCAGCGCACATAGCAGTCGCGCAGCAAAGACACCAGATCGTAAGTGGCGGGGCCTTTGACGGCATCTTGAAAGTCGATCACACCCAAAAGCTCATCGGGGCGCAGCATCAGATTGCGGCTGTGGTAATCACGGTGTACCACCACTTGCGGCTGCGCCAAGGCACGTGCTTCTAGCTGTGCAAAAGTGCGCGCCAAGAGTTCGCTTTCTTTTTTATTTAATTTTAATTTCAGTAATTTTTCACAGAGCCAGTCGCTAAAGAGGTGCATTTCGCGCTGTAGCAGCTCGCTGTCGTAGACGGGTAAATCTCCAGCGGGCAGCGCCTGAATGCTAAACAGCTCGGCAATGGCGAGCTGGTAGAGGTGGTCGATCTGTTTATCGCTGACGCCCTGTTGGTGCAAAGGTACCCATAACAGGGTGTCACCAAAGTCTTCCAGCAGCATGTAGCCACGGGCAAAGTCGTGGGCAATCACTTTCGGTACGGCTACGCCTTGGTCGTGCCAAGCCTTGGCAATACGCACAAAACGCGGGTTGTCTTCTTTGTCGGCGGGGGCATCGACCGCTATCCAGCTTTTGTCTAGGCCGTGCAATCGAAAATAGCGACGAAAGCTGGCGTCGCCTGAAACCATTTCCATTTTTGCGGTCACATCAACATCGGACAGCTGGCGAATTTCTGCCACAGCCCATTGCGCAAGTTCTTCCCTACGCAGATCCATACTAGCCTCACAGGTGCAGTCGAATTAGAATTAGGCGCTTTTTTACGCGCGGTGTTTTGCGGCCGCTACGATACCATAGCTTTTTACGACGAATAGATAGGCGCCGCTTATATTTATGACTGAACTTTATCGCTCCACTTTGCGCTCTTCTTTAGTACTGGGTTTGACCTTTTGCTTGCACGCACCGTCTTGGGCGCAGGATTTAGCCTCTGGGGCACCCTTAAGCTGGTATCCCGTCTCACAATTAACCGCCAAAGAACGAGAAGGCTTACCTGCCTATTGCCGTGGCGACTATCGCATACCCAGAATCACCGCCACCCTAGGCGACCAACTGGAAGGTGACTCCAATGCGCTCACCGTGGGCAAGGATGGAAAAATACGCTTAGAAGGCGATGCCGTACTTAAACAAAAGCAGCGCATTGTCTACGGCCAAGATATTCGTTGGGATAACCGCAGCCAGCAAGGTGAGATGAGTGGCGAGGTGTCGCTTGTGGCTTCGGCTTTGGTGTTGCAAGGCGAAAAAGCCGAAGTCGATCAAGGCCAGGGCCGCGCCAAGTTTTACAACGCTCAGTACGCTATTCCCGCCAGCCACTTGCGCGGCAGCGCAGGCGTTATTGAAGCTTTTAACAACGGCCAAATGAATCTCAAGCAAGCCGAGTTTACTTTTTGCGAGCCAGGCGATAACGACTGGAGCGTGGTCGCAAGCGAGCTGCACCTCGACCAAAAAGCGGGCGTTGGCAGTGCTTGGCACACCCGCTTGCACATTGCCGATGTGCCTGTGCTCTATGTGCCCTACTACCGTTTTCCCATTGGTGACCAGCGCATGACCGGGTTTTTGAACCCCAGTCTATCCATTTCTCCTAAGCTCAAGCGCGACCTAGGCGACAGCGATTTTGTGCTCAAAGATGCCGCCATTCCGTTTTACCTTAATATCGCGCCCAACCTCGACGCCACCATCACCCCGCATTATGTGAATGAACACGGCACGCTTTGGGAAAATCAGCTGCGCCATAAGACCCACTGGTTTGGCGACGGTGAAGCCAACTACGCCGCCTTAGGCAGCGACGACACCACAGACGAAAAACGCTGGATGATGAATTACAAACAAAGTGGGCAATGGCGCTACGGCTTTGGTCATCGCTGGGAATACAACCAAGTTAGCGACGAGGACTACATCAACGACTTTAACGTCTCCGACTCCACCACCCGCGTCACGCAGCTGCCACGTCACGGTGAAATTTACTGGAACAAAGACGTCTGGCACGCTGACCTCACCGCCGAAGAATTTCAAACGGTGGACAAAACCATCACGCTGTATAACCGCCCCTACGGGCGCTTGCCGCAGCTGAACCTAAGCTACAGCCCCAAATTCATCAACCAGCTGCAATTTAATCAAACCCTGCAAGCCACGCGCTTTGAGCGCAAAGCCGAAGATACCATCGCAGGTAGCAAGCAAACCTTAACAGGCTTTGCCGCCATCAATGGTGAGCGCTTGCTCTCGGACTCCAGCCTGTCTTATCCACTGGAATGGCCTTTTGCCTTTTTAACGCCCAAGGCCGAATACCGCTATCGCAGCTATCGCTTTTCCGACCTCAACCCCGCGCTGACCGACCCCAACAGCCCGCAGTATTTGTATAAGCTTGAAGACGACCCCGCTTTGGCCAGCGCACGTTACAGCCTCGATGGCGGCCTGTACTTCGACCGTGAATTCAACTCTTGGGGTGAAGGTTTTACACAAACCCTAGAGCCGCGCGCTTTTTATGTGCAAAGCCCCTATGTTCAATACCAAGACCGCATCCCTAACTTCGACAGCGCCGCCACCACCGTCAGCTACAGCAGCCTGTTTACGGGTGAACGCTTTACCGGCGGCGACCGCTTAGAGGATTTGGATCAAGTCAGCCTAGGTTTAACCACGCGCTTTATTCGTGATGATGGCCTAGAGATGCTGCGTTTAAGCGCGGGACAAATTTTTTATAACGTCGATCGTCGCGTGCAGCTCACGACCGCTCCGCACCGCTATCAGCCCAACCCCACAACGGGTGCCTACGAATTACAGCCACTTGGCGCGGTGCTCAACAAATCGACCAACAGCGTCGAGCGCACGCCTCTGCCTGTAGAAGACATGCAAGCGCGCTCGGCCTTGATTGGTGAGGCGGAGCTGAACCCCAATGCGTATTTATCCTTGTTTTCCACGGTGGAATGGCAGCCCTATCAGTCCTACGCCAAACAAGAGCGTTATGGCGTGCGTTTTGAAGATCAGCGCAATCATTTTCTAAGCTTGGCCGTCAATAAAACCCAGACCTTTAACTACGTCAAAGACGAAGTGAAAATGGACACTTATCAGCTGGATACGGGCGCTTTCTACGCCTTAAACGACAGCTGGGCGCTCTTTGGCCGCCTATTGTACGACCTCAAAAAATACCAAGACGCCAACCCAGCCTTGGGCATTGCCAATGAGGCGCGCCCGAAAAGCCCAGTTTTGGAATCTTTAATCGGTGCGGAATACCAAAACTGCTGCTGGCGCACGCAGTTTTCCTACCGCGAAACCTCCTTGCAGCAAGGTTCGTTCAGCATCTACGACGCAAGCGGTACCGATATCACCCAAAACTACGAATACACCACTAAAAAACGCTACTCCTTTATACTGAGCTTTCAGTTAAAAGGCTTAGGTCAGTTTGGCAAGAACCTCGACAAACTGATGGCAACCGACATTCCAGGCTACTCAAGACGACATTACTATGATCACAATACCCAACTTCGCTAAACCCTTATGCGCCACCTTGCTCCTGCTGTGCGCAGGCTGGGCACAAGCCACCCCTAAACTGTTGGACTCGGTGGCGGCGGTCGTCGAAGACGATGTCATTATGAGCAGCGAGCTTGATCAGCAGGTGACTTTGGTTAAAAAACAAAACCCCAGCGCCAAAGACCTCGACGCCCAAGCCTTGCGCAGCCAAGTGCTGGATAAGCTCATTTTGGACAGCATTCAGCTGCAAATGGCCGAGCGTGGCAACATTCGCATCAGTGACGAACAGCTCAACGACGCCCTGCAACGCATCGCCGCGCAGAATAACCTGACCCTCACGCAGTTCCGTCAGACCATGGAAAAAGAAGGTGTTCCCTTCGCCACCGCCCGCCAGCAAATCATGGATGAAATGCGCATTTCGCGGGTGCAGCGCTTTCAAGTCGGCGAGCGCATCCAGATTACCGACCAAGATATCGACTATTTTCTGGCCTCCGACTTGGGCAAGATGGCGTCCTCGGCCGAATACCGTTTGGGGCATATCCTCATTGCCACCCCCGCCGAAGCCAAACCCGCCGACATTAAAACCGCCGAAGCCAAAGCCCTCGATATCGCCAATAAACTGCGCCAAGGTGCGGACTTTAAAAAGACGGCTATGACCGAATCCAACAGCCGCACGGCGCTTGAGGGCGGTGATCTGGGCTGGCGTAAAGAAGCCCAACTGCCTGCGCTCTTTGCCGCTTTGGTTGCCAAAATGAGCCTAGGTACCATCGAAGGCCCGATCCCCAGCGCCAGCGGCTTTCATATCATCAAACTATTGGAAAAACGCGGCGGCAACACTCAGCTGGTCACGCAATACCAAACCCGTCATATCCTGATTGCCCCCAACGAACTGCGCGACGACAAAGCCTGTAAACAACTGGCTGATGACCTCGCCGGGCGCCTAAAACAAGGGGACAGCTTCGCCACCTTGGCGCGTGAATATTCCAACGACCCAGGCAGCAGCACTCAAGGTGGGAGCCTTGGCTGGGTGAATGCAGGCGACATGGTGCCTGAGTTCAACCAAGTGATGCTCGACAGCCCCGTCGGCAAAGTCAGCATGCCCTTTCACACCCAATTTGGCTGGCACATCCTTGAGGTGCAGGCCAAGCGCGAAACCGACGTTGGCGTCGAAAATCAGCGCAACCAAGTGCGCAATATGCTCTACCAGCGCCGCTTTGAAGAAGAGCTGCCTATTTGGCTGCGTAAAATTCGCTCCGAAGCCTATGTCGAGATCAAATCATGATACAGCGCCTTGCCATTACCAGCGGTGAACCCGCAGGCATCGGCCCTGACCTGTGCATTCAGATCGCCCAAAAGGAGCACGACTGCGAGCTGATTGTGATTGGCGACCCGCTATTGTTCTTAGAGCGTGCTAAGGCTTTAGGCCTGCCCTTAAACCTGCGTTTTTTTGCCGCAAGCGACGCGCCTAAGCGTTCGATGGCAGGTGAGCTGTGTGTTTGCCCTGTGGCACTGGAAGCATCCGTGGTTGCAGGCGAGCTTGACGTCAAAAACAGTACTTATGTGTTGGAAACCTTGCGCATCGCAGTGCAAGGCGCACTGGATCGCACCTGGGATGGCATAGTGACCGCCCCTGTACACAAAGGCATCATCAACGATGCGGGCATCGCCTTTACAGGGCATACCGAATACTTTCGTGATTACTGCGGTGTGCCTGAAGTGGTAATGATGCTTGCGACCGAAGATCTGCGTGTAGCCTTGGTGACCACCCACTTACCGCTAAGAGCTGTGGCCGACGCCATCACCCCAGAGCGCATCGAACGCATCGTGCGGATTTTGCACCACGACTTAGTGCAGTTTTTTGGCATTGCCAAACCGCGTATTTTGGTCGCAGGTTTAAACCCCCACGCGGGTGAAGACGGCCATTTAGGTCGTGAAGAACTGGACATCATCATTCCCACGCTCGAACTACTGCGCGCGCAAGGGCTGCAACTGATCGGCCCACTGCCCGCCGATACACTCTATACACCTAAACACCTGCAAAACGCCGACGCTACTTTGGCCATGTATCACGACCAAGGACTGCCTGTACTCAAACACCACGGCTTTGGCCGCGCTGCCAACATCACCCTAGGGATGCCCGTAATCCGCACCTCGGTCGATCACGGCACGGCTTTGGATCTTGCCGCCACAGGCCAAGCCGACAGCGGCAGCCTACTGACGGCAATTCAGGTCGCGCAGCACATGGCAAAGCATCGGGTTTAGATGCCCCCCCCAACAACTTAAACTTACATAACAAAAGGCTCGGCATGACCCAACACCTTTCTACCGCCCACGGCCACAAAGCGCGTAAACGCTTTGGCCAGAACTTTTTGCACGATCAGTATGTGATCGGCAAAATCATCAAGGCCATCAACCCTAAGGCCAGCGAGGCCTTGGTGGAAATTGGGCCGGGTATGGGCGCACTGACCGAGCCAATTTTAGAAGCCTGTGGCAAGCTGGATGTGGTCGAGCTTGACCGCGATTTAATCCCCATTTTGCGCACCAAGTTTTTTAACTTCCCCGAGTTTCGCATTCACGAAGGCGATGCGCTGAAGTTCGATTTTCGCACTCTGCTCAAGCCTGGCCAGCGCCTGCGCATAGTCGGCAACCTGCCCTACAACATTTCGACACCGCTGATTTTTCACTTTCTGGCGCACCACGCCATAGTGCAAGACATGCACTTTATGTTGCAAAAAGAAGTGGTCGAGCGCCTCGCCGCCGCCCCTGGCAGTGGCGACTACGGGCGCTTAAGCATCATGGCGCAGTACTACTGCAAGGTAGAGCCGTTGTTTATCGTAGGCCCAGGTAGCTTCAACCCTCCGCCAAAAGTAGACTCGGCCATTGTGCGTTTAAGCCCTTACGAGGTACTGCCCCACCCTGCCAAGGACATCAAGATGCTCGAACGCGTGGTGCGCGAAGCCTTTAACATGCGCCGCAAGACCATCCGCAACACCTTAAAAAATTTAATGAACGCCGAACAAATCACCGCCCTGGGCCTAGACACCAACCTGCGCCCAGAAAACCTGAGCCTTGCCGACTATGTGCGCATTGCCGATGCACTGGTTGCGGAGGGCTAAACATGGCCACCTACGCCATCGGTGATGTGCAAGGCTGCTTCGAGCCGCTTGAGCGCCTGCTTAAATCTTGCGCTTTTGGCGCACAAGACCAGCTGTGGTTTGCAGGCGACCTCATCAATCGCGGCCCAGCGTCTTTGGAAACCCTGCGCTTTATCAAAGGGTTGGGTGCGCAGGCCAAGGTGGTGCTGGGCAACCACGATTTGCATTTGCTGGCGGTGTATTTTGGTGGTCACGCCCTGAAAAAACACGACACTTTGCAGCCGTTACTGGATGCCCCCGACTGCGACGAGCTGATCAACTGGCTGCGCTGCCAGCCTTTACTCGTGACCGATAACAAGCAACGCTGGTGCATGACACACGCGGGCTTGCCGCCTATGTGGTCGGTGACGCAAGCGCAAAGGCTAAGCCAAGAAGCCTGCGCTTTTATGCAAAGCGCACAAGGCCACGAGTTTTTTAAGGTGATGTACGGCAATCAGCCCGACCGCTGGAGCGAGGATCTTACGGGTATGGATCGTCTGCGCGTGATAGTGAACTACCTCACACGGATGCGCTTTGTCGGTGCCAACAATGAGCTGGATCTACTGAGTAAAGAAGGCACGGGCACGGCGCCTGAGGGCTTTGTGCCTTGGTTTGAGTTGCCCAGAAAGAGCACACCCACCAAGCTGCTATTTGGCCACTGGGCGGCGCTGGAAGGCGTGACAGGTAAAGCGGATATTTTTGCCCTAGACACAGGCTGCGTGTGGGGCGGCAAACTCTCCGCCCTACGTTTGGAAGACGAGCAAGGGTTTGCTGTGCCCGCCACCGCCTAGCGCGGCGGCGTTAGCGGCAACAGCGCGTTAAGGCTTCCACTAAAATTGCGTTTTGCTCATCCGTGCCGATGGTGATGCGCAAGAACTCCTCAATACGCGCCTGCTTAAAATGCCGCACGATAATGCCTTCGCTGCGCAGCTTGGCGGCAATCTCCACCGCCTGCTGGCGAGGGTGGCGCGCAAAAATAAAGTTTGCCCCCGAAGGCAGCACCTCAAAGCCCAGCGCCTGCATCTGAGTGTTCAGCCAAGTACGGCTAGCGATGACCTTGTTGCAGCAAGCGGTAAAGTAGTCTTTATCGGCAAAGGCCGCCGCCGCACCCGCTATGGCCATGCGATCTAAGGGATAGGAGTTGAAGCTGTTTTTTACGCGCTCCAAACCGTCGATAAGGTCTGGGTGCCCCAGCGCCAAACCCACGCGCAAGCCTGCCAAAGAGCGCGATTTAGACAGCGTTTGTGTCACCAACAGATTGCGATAGCGCCCCACCAAGGCTGCGGCACTTTGCCCGCCAAAGTCGATGTAAGCCTCATCCACCAGCACCAGTGTATCGGGATTTTGCTGAAGCAGTTTTTCGATCTGTTCTAGGGGCAGCAACACCCCTGTTGGGGCATTGGGATTGGGGAAAATAATGCCGCCCTTGTCCTGCTTGTAGTCTTCAATGTCGATTTCAAAGCGCGCATTTAAAGGCACAGGCTTTGGCTCAACACCATAGAGGCCGCAGTAAACAGGGTAAAAGCTGTAGGTAATATCTGGAAAGAGCAGCGGCTTATCATGCTGGAAAAACGCACAAAATGCATGAGCCAACACTTCATCCGAACCGTTGCCCACAAACACCTGCTTGGGCGTTAAACCATAAAAATCGGCAATGGCTTGCTTGAGCAAATCACTGTTGGGATCGGGGTAAAGGCGCAGATTTTCACCAAGCTCCGTCTGCATCGCCTGTATGGCTTTGGGTGATGGCGGATAGGGGTTTTCGTTGGTGTTGAGCTTTACCAAACGCGTAAGCTTGGGCTGCTCACCTGGCACATAAGGGGTAAGGGTATGAACCACCGGACTCCAAAACTGACTCATCATTACTGCCTTTATAAACTGTTTTTTAATACATCCAAACACCGCGCCCAACGCCAAAAACGTATGGCGGCCAATGGCCGCCGCTACGATAAACGCCGCGTCGCGCCCCGCCCCAACACCCAACGCACCGCGTTTAATCTTTTATGCGGTACTCGGCGCTGCGGGCGTGTGCGGTTAGGGATTCGCCGCGCGCTAAAACAGAGGCGACTTTGCCCACTTCGCTCGCGCCCTCGGCAGAGAACTGAATCAAGGACGAGCGTTTTTGGAAGTCGTACACGCCCAGAGGCGAGGAGAAGCGCGCCGTGCCCGAGGTGGGCAGGACGTGATTAGGGCCTGCACAATAATCGCCCAAGGCTTCAGCGGTGTAGCGCCCCATAAAAATCGCGCCCGCGTGGCGAATTTCAGGCAACCACACCTGCGGGTCTGCAACCGACAGCTCCAAATGCTCGGGCGCAATGCGGTTGGCAATGGCAATGGCATCGGCTTGAGTGGGGGCGTAAATCAGCGCGCCACGATTTTGCAAGGAAGTGCGAATAATCTGTGCACGCTCCATGGTTGGCAGCAAACGCTCAATGGACTGCGCCACCTGCTCGATGTAGTTCAAATCGGTGCTGACCAAAATGGCCTGCGCTTGCTCGTCGTGCTCGGCCTGAGAGAACAAGTCCATGGCGATCCAGTCTGGATGCGTGCCACCGTCGCAGACCACCAAAATCTCCGAAGGGCCTGCAATCATATCGATGCCCACTTGGCCAAAAACCATGCGCTTGGCGGTGGCGACATAGATGTTGCCGGGGCCTACGATTTTATCAACGCCCGGGATGCTTTGCGTGCCGTAAGCCAGTGCCGCTACCGCTTGCGCGCCGCCTACAGTAAAGACGCGACTAACGCCCGCTACCGCTGCGGCCGCTAGCACCAACGCATTGACGTCGTTATCGGGAGTGGGCACCACCATAATGATTTCTTGCACGCCAGCGACGTGCGCGGGAATGGCGTTCATCAGCACCGAAGACGGATAAGCGGCTTTGCCGCCTGGCACATAAATGCCAACGCGATCCAAAGGTGTGACTTTTTGCCCAAGCACAGTGCCGTCGGCCTGAGTATAAGTCCACGAATCTTGACGTTGTTTTTCGTGATAGCTGCGTACGCGTGCGGCGGCAGTTTCTAAGGCTTCGCGCGTGGCTTGCGGCAACGAGGCCAAAGCCGCATGCAGCTGCGCCTGAGTGATTTCTAGCTCACGGGCGTCGCTCACTTGACGGCGGTCAAACTGATTGGTGTAAGCCACCAGCGCCGCATCGCCACGTCTGCGTACATCGGCGACGATATCCGCCACTCGCTGCTGTACCTGCGTATCCGACACCGCCTCCCAAGCCAGTAGCGCATCCATCTGCTGGCTAAAATCGGCGGCGGTGGTCGTCAGACGACGAATCGAAAAACTCATAAAAACCTCTTTAAAAACCATGCTCTGCGCCGTGCGCCGAAAACGCATGGAGGCCAATGGCCTCTGCTACGACAACGCCCAACGCCCAACGCCCAACCAATTATCTTCTGGCTGCTACGGCCTTGGTCATTTGATCAATGATGGGCTGAATCTGCGCGTGCTTCACTTTCATGGCGGCGCGACCTGCAACCAAGCGCGAGCTGATGGGTGCGATCAGGTCGCGGGCTTCAAGGCCGTTGGCTTTGAGCGTGCTGCCCGTATCAACAATATCCACAATCATATCGGCCAAGCCCATGATGGGCGCCAGCTCCATGCCGCCGTAGAGCTTGATGATGTCCACCTGGCGGCCTTGTTCGGCAAAGTAGCGCTTGGCGATGTTGACAAACTTGGTAGCCACTTTTAAACGGCCTTGGGGCATTTCAAAGCCGTTGAGCGCGGCGGTCATCAAGCGGCATTTGGCGATGTTTAAATCCAAAGGCTCACAAAGGTTGTCGCTGCCGTATTCCATCAGGACGTCTTTGCCCGCCACGCCTAGGTCCGCCGCACCGTATTCAACATAAGTAGGAACGTCGGTCGCACGAATCACTACCAGCTTGATATGGGCATGGTTGGTATCGAATATCAGCTTGCGGCTTTTATGAATGTCTTCTGCAGGCACTATGCCCGCTTCGGCCAGCAAAGGAAGGGTGTCATCCAAAATGCGCCCTTTGGATAAGGCAATGGTCAACGGCTGCAACATAAAAACCTGTCCTCGATAAAATTACGCGCTGATACGACGAATGTTCGCGCCTAATTGCTGAAACTTCTCTTCGATGCACTCATAGCCACGGTCGATATGGTAAATGCGATTAACGTCTGTGGTGCCTTCGGCCACCAAGGCGGCCAGCACCAAAGAAGCCGAGGCGCGCAAGTCGGTCGCCATCACGGGCGCGGCTTTGAGC
>JBDKHD010000189.1:0-12211 GCA_039797885.1 Pseudomonadota bacterium | reverse complement strand
CGCCCGTAGCCTAAACCTTGCTGCTTGGGCGACACCGCTATGGTCAAAAGCTCAGCCTCGTCGGCAACCAAAGTATTGACGGCAAAAGCCAGCACTTGGCTGTCCTGCTCCAGCACCCAGGTGCAATGCGGCTTTTCCACATAGCGTTTCAATACAGACGCAGGCCAAGGGTGCGAATGCGCACTGTGGTCGATGGCAGAAATAGCGGCAAAATCGGCGGCGCTAGCAGGGCGAATGGAAGTCATTGCGGGCAATAGGGCAAAAGTG
Source organism: Pseudomonadota bacterium (assembly GCA_039797885.1). GTDB lineage: Bacteria > Pseudomonadota > Gammaproteobacteria > Pseudomonadales > Oceanobacteraceae > Venatoribacter. Next base: position 11,944 of record JBDKHD010000189.1, on the reverse strand, counting down.
CCAGCCACAGTGCTTTTTTATAAGCCGCACTGCTTAGGCAAGCAGGTAAATAGGGGGAGATAAAAATACAAGGCACATCACTTGCGGCCAGCCACTCTTGACTGGTTTCATCAAAACAGAGCGCCGCTTGCGCGCCTTGATTCTGAAAAAAATCCCACTGCGCGCGCAGCGCTTGCAGCGCCACAGCGCGGCTTTGGTTTTCTTTGCGTGAACGAATAAATGGCCAGCCAAAACGCAAAGGCGCATCCAAAAAATCCGTTTTTGCCAGCAACGCACGCTGCACCGTACTGGCAAACTCATGCAGCATGGGCACATCTTGCGCGCGGCTCACTACCCAAATAACAGGAAAGGCATTGCGCACAAAAAAGAGCTCAAACTCAGGCGGGGTTAAATCGACAGGAGCGATAAGCTCTGGAATAGCAGCAGGCGCAGGGGTTTTGGCTGCTTCTTTCCTAGAGTCTTTCGCAGTGTCTGTCGCCGCTTCCTTCACCGTCTCTTTCACGAGCGCGGGCGCAATGTCGGCCAGCAGCTCGGTTAAGTTACGCGCAGGCGCAGGAGCAGCGTCAGGCTCGGCACCTTGTGCCAAATAGCGCGACGGCGGTGCATAAGGCAGCGGCTTGCGTGCCAACCACTGCACCACCCCCATCGCTTGCAAATAATCCAGCCGTTGTTGCTCCAGCACACTTGCCTCCTACTTCGCAGGGCCAATGGCGTAATGCGCCACGCGATTACCCACCAACATAGCCGCAACAAAGAGCAGCACATCGGTATTGCCGCTAAAAATATCCACCAGCGCAGGGCCGGGGCACAGCCCCACCAAGCCCCAGCCGATGCCGAATAACAGCGCGCCGCCGACTAAACGCAAGTCGATTTGTTTTAAGCTGGGTTCGTGAAAAGCATGGGCAAACAGCGGTTTTACCATACGACCACTGAGTTTAAAGGCGATGGCAAAGACCACCACGGCGCTGCCCATGACGGCGATAAGCTCAGGCCCCCAAGCGCCAAAAACATCCAAAAACGCCCGCACTTTGGCAGGGTCATTCATGCCAGACAGCAGCAAACCCAATCCAAAAATAAAGCCGCAAACCAATGCAGCCAGCAGTTTGCTTAGGCTCATGGTTTTCATAATGCACCTCCGATGAGATTCATCAGGGCAACGGTCGCCATGCCTGCGGAGATAAAAGTGCAGGTGGCAATAATAGAGCGCAGCGAAAAGCGCCCCATACCGCACACACCGTGGCCGCTGGTGCAGCCATTTCCTATGTAAGTACCAAACCCCACCAACAAGCCCGCGCTGATAAGCAAGGTTTTGTTGCTGGTAATGCTGATTGGAGAACTGCCTCCCAAGGCGTAAAAAGCGGGGTACGCCAACATTAGGCCGAAAATAAAGGCATAAACCCAGCGACGCTGAACCTCAGGCCAGGCAAACAAGCCCGAAATCACCGCCGTCATACCGCTGATGCGGCCAATGCCCAACCACAAACCCGCCGCTGCCAAGCCGATCAGTGCGCCGCCCAATAGCTCATTAACCATAAAAACCCCTTAATAAAGGTCGCGTATTTTACGCGCTAAAGCGCATAATACCTACCACTTCCGTACCCCATTAGGAGCACTCATGACGACCGCATTGCATGCAGGCCAGCAAGGCACGCCCTTACTGTTTTTATCCTTGGCTGAATTTCCTCTCTGGTTGGAAAAACAGCCTCAAAACACCCAAAACTGGCTCAAGGTCAGCCAATTTAAACAAGGCTTGCAACTGCTACCCGATGCCAACAACAGCTTGGTGCAAGCGCTTTTTGTGTGCGCCAACAGCGACGATTTTTTCACCGCAGGCGACTTGCCCAATACCTTGCCGCAAGGCGATTATTACCTCGCCAACGTCAGCGACAGCGCTCAGCAATTACGCATTGCCTTTGCTTGGGGCGTGGGTGCCTATCGTTATGACCGCTACAAAAAAGACAGTAACGCCCCCGCGCAGCTGTATTTGCCCAACAGCGACTTAGTAAAACAAGCCAAGCATTTAATTACTGCTACTACCCTAGTGCGCGATTTAATCAACACCCCCGCCGCCGATATGATGCCAGGTCATTTGGCCAGCGCCGTCGGTGTGATCGCAGGCGAATGCGGCGCAAAAGTCGCGCAAATTGTCGGCGATGACTTACTGCAACAAAATTACCCGATGATTCACGCCGTAGGCCGCGCCAGCGAACACAAACCTCGCCTTATTGATATGCGCTGGGGTAAAGAAGGCCAACCTAAAATCACCCTAGTAGGCAAAGGCATTTGCTTTGACAGCGGCGGCCTCGACATCAAACCCTCAAGCGGCATGCGCACCATGAAAAAAGACATGGGCGGCGCGGCGCATGTTTTAGGTTTGGCATATTTAATTATGACCGCACAGCTGCCTGTGCAATTGTGCGTGCTGATTCCTGCCGCTGAAAACGCCATTTCCAGCAATAGTTTTCGCCCAGGCGATGTCATTAAAACGCGCAAAGGTTTAACTGTAGAAATCGACAACACCGATGCCGAAGGCCGCCTCGTTTTGTGCGATGCCTTGGCCGAAGCGGTAACAGAAAAACCCGATTTAATTATCGACTTTGCCACCTTAACAGGCGCGCAGCGCGTAGCACTGGGTACGGATTTACCGGGCTTTTTTACCAATCAAAAAGACCTTACGGCAGCCTTAATGAACGCCGGTGAAAAAGTATCCGACCCCGTATGGCCTTTGCCATTATTCCAAGCCTACAAAGACGAGCTAAAAAGCGATGTCGCCGATCTCGTCAACTCTGCGTCCAGCCCTTATGGCGGTGCAATTACTGCGGCGCTGTATTTAGAGCATTTTATCGATGAACTGCCTTGGCTGCATTTCGACATGATGGCGTGGAACCGCAAAAAAACCACAGGAAAACCCGTAGGCGGTGAAGCGATGGGTGTACGCGCGGTGTTTGAATATTTGCGCGAGCGTTATGGCAATTGATGTATTCATGTTGGGCGTGGTAGCTCCACGCTCAACCCATAACGCCCAACCTTTACAGCTCTAATTTTTTTATTTCACGCGCGTAAAATTCTTCAAAGGGCACAAAACGAAACTCGTCGTGTACCGCGCATTTCACGCTGCCCGATTTAATATCGTAAACCCAGCCGTGTACTTTGATTTTTTTGGTAGCCAATTTTGCCGCCACCGAAGGATGCGTTCGCAAATGCTGCACCTGCTGAAACACGTTTTCTTCGATAGCTTCGTCCAAATGCTCGTGCCCAAGCGGCGTACCACTGGCCATACCATTGCGCTCACGCACCACCTCCATCGCCGAACGGCAATGCCCAAGCCATTCTTTAACGTGCGGCAAGCCCACTAATTTATCGGTATCCAACGCACCCGTAATCGCACCGCAATCGGTGTGGCCGCAAATAATAATATGACGCACGCCCAGCACCGCCACCGCGTATTCAATCGCCGAAGTCGTACCGCCCGTTTCTTTGCTGTGCGGCGGCACAACATTGCCTACATTACGGAAAATAAATAAATCCCCAGGCTTAGAACCTGTGACCATATTGGGGTCGATACGCGAATCCGAGCAGGTAATAAATAAAATATCGGGCGACTGCCCTTCCTCGATTAAATGCTCGAACAAATCTTTATGTTTCGGGAAAACGTTCTTTTTAAAATTGATCACACCACGAATAATTTTTTCCACGATTTTTCTCTTTTTACAGTTAATTTTTTTTGCTGGACGTTCGTATCGGCGCGCATTGCGCGCCACATGGAAGCCGGAGCTTTCGCTACGCAATTTCCACCAAAATTTCCCCTGGCGTAACGCGATCACCTTTAGCCACATGCACCGCCTTCACAATGCCTGCGACATTGGCGTGCACTTCCGTTTCCATTTTCATGGCTTCGGTAATCAGTACCGCTTGGCCAGCTTTGACGCTGTCGCCAACTTTAACCAGCACTTCAACAATATTACCAGGCATTGCGGTGGTAACATGGCCAGGTTCGCTGGCTTGTTTACGGCCACTCGTACCTTGAGCGTTAAATTCGTTTAATGGTTCAAAAACCACTTCGTTGGGCATGCCGTCGATCGACATATAAATCTTTTTCTGATCGGAAGAAGAAACGCCCACACCCGTAATAGCAATTTCATAGGTTTCGCCATGCAAGTGGATTTTAAACTCGGAAGCCTGCGCCGTGCGTGCGCCTTTTTCACCAATAGGCAACAGCTGCTCAGGTTTTAGCTTTCCATCTTGGCGCTCTTGCAGATATTCACGTCCTAAATCGGGGAACATGGCAAAGGTCAGCACGTCTTCTTCGTTTTTAGCAAGACTGCCAATTTCTTTGCGCAATTTCGCCAGTTCAGGCGCAATTAAATCGGCAGGACGACCGACATCGGGCGCTTCGTTGCCAATGGCTTTTTGCTGCACGTCTTTATTAACAGGCGCAGGCGCAGCGCCATAACCGCCTTGCAAATAGCGCTTAACTTCGTTGGTAATGGTTTTATAACGGCTACCTGAAAGCACGTTATAGACCGCCTGCGTTCCAACAATTTGCGAGGTAGGCGTAACCAGCGGAGGAAAACCTAAGTCTTCGCGCACGCGCGGAATTTCAGCAAAAACATCTTTGATTTTATCCAGCGCATTTTGCTCTTTTAATTGATTCGCCAAATTCGACATCATGCCACCTGGCACTTGGTTAATCTGTACCGAGACATCTTCACGGGTAAACTCACTTTCAAATTGGTGATATTTTTTGCGCACTTCACGGAAATAATCGGCAATTTCACCCAATAATTCCAAATCTAAACCCGTATCAAATTCCGTACCTTTTAAGGCCGCCACTTGCGACTCGGTAGCAGGATGGCTAGTGCCGCCTGCGAAAGCAGAAATAGCGGTATCAATACGATCTGCACCGGCTTCAATGGCTTTTAATTGGCACATTGGCGCAAGGCCTGCGGTGGAGTGACTGTGAATAACCACAGGCAAATTTAATTCCGATTTTAAGGCTTTTACTAAATCGTAAGTCGCATAAGGGGTGAGCAAACCCGCCATGTCTTTAATGCAGATAGAGTCTGCGCCCATGGTCGCCATTTGCTTGGCCATTTGCACAAATTTTGCCGAAGTATGCACAGGGCTTGTGGTATAAGAAATTGTACCTTGCGCGTGCTTGCCTGATTTTTTCACTGCGCGCATGGCCGTTTCTAAATTGCGCACATCGTTGAGCGCATCAAATACCCGAAATACATCAATGCCATTTTCAGCCGCTTTTTCCACAAAAGCCTCGACCACGTCGTCGGCATAATGGCGATAACCCAGCAGGTTTTGCCCGCGCAACAGCATTTGCAGGCGCGTATTAGGCAGGGCATTGCGCAATGCGCGCAAACGCTCCCATGGGTCTTCTTTTAGAAAACGCACACAGGCATCAAAGGTCGCCCCGCCCCACACTTCCAGCGACCAAAAACCGACTTTATCCAGCTTGTCGCAAATGGGTAGCATGTCTTCGGTTTGCATGCGCGTGGCAATTAAAGATTGATGAGCATCGCGTAAAATTACATCGGTGATTTCTATTTTTTTAGTCATAATTTTTCTCTGTCTGCGATGGAGGCCAATGGCCTCCGCTACGTTTATTCGTTCTGCGTTTATTCGTTCTGCGTTTGTTCGTTCTGCGTTTTTTCGTAACGACGCCTATTGGGCGCCACATGGAGGCCAATGGCCTCCGCTACGTTTATTCGTTCTGCGTTTTTATCGAGCATTCACAATTCAATACTCAAAACTCAACACTGCACTTTACCATCCCGCATGAGCGGCAATGGCGGCGGCAATCGCCAACGCAATTTCACTAGGATGGTGCTTATCCGAATAATTCAATAATTCTGGGTGCGTGGGCACAAAGCTGGTATCGAAATCGGCTTTTTTAAAATCTGGGTGATTTAAAATTTGTTGATAATAACTGGCCGTGGTTTTAATGCCGTGCAAACGCATATCATCGAGCGCACGCTTGCCGCGCGCCACCACTTCATCCCAAGTTAACGCCCAAACAATGAGCTTCAAACACATGGAATCGTAATAAGGCGGAATTTCATAGCCCGTATAAATGGCGGTATCCACCCGCACACCCGGGCCACCTGGCGCGTAGTAATGTGACACCTTGCCAAAGCTGGGTAAAAAATCATTTTTTGGGTCTTCGGCATTGATACGAAATTGCAGCGCAAAACCGCGATATTGAATATCCTCTTGGCGATAACTGAGCGGCAAGCCCGACGCCACGCGAATTTGCTCGCGCACAATATCAACCCCAGTAATTTGCTCGGTGATGGTGTGCTCCACTTGCACGCGCGTATTCATCTCCATGAAATACACTTCGTTGCCGCTTAATAAGAATTCCACTGTGCCCGCATTTTCATAACCCACTGCTTGCGCGGCTTTTACCGCCAGCCCACCAATATATTGGCGCTGCTCAGGGGTCAGCTGTGGGCTTGGTGCAATTTCAATGAGTTTTTGATTGCGGCGCTGAATGGAGCAATCGCGCTCAAACAAATGAATCACATTGCCAAAGCTGTCGGCCAGAATTTGTACTTCAATGTGACGCGGATTCACTATGCACTTTTCCATAAAAACTTCGGCACTGCCAAAAGCTTTAGTGGCTTCGGAAATAACGCGAGGATATTGAATTTTTAATTCTTGCTCGCTATCGCAGCGACGAATGCCTCGGCCACCGCCGCCTGAAGTGGCTTTAATCATCACAGGGTAGCCAATTTGCTCGGCCAATTTTATGGCTTCGTTTACATCGGCAAGATTGCCTTTGGAGCCTGGTGTAATGGGCACACCCGCCGCGCGCATGGCATCGCGCGCTTGGGTTTTATCGCCCATTTTGTGAATCACCTCCGATTTCGGGCCAATAAAAATAATGCCCTTTTCTTCGCAGGCTTTAGCAAAGTCTTTATTCTCGGACAAAAAACCGTAGCCGGGGTGAATGGCATCGCAGCCCACCTCCAGCGCCAAATTGACAATACGATAAGGGTCGAGATAACCCGCCAGCGGGTCGGCACCAACCGAATAAGACTCGTCGGCACGCTTTACATGCAGCGCCAAGCGGTCTGGCTCGGTATAAATGGCCACCGAGCGAATACCCAGCTCGGCACAGGCACGCACGATGCGCACCGCAATCTCGCCACGGTTGGCGATCAGGACTTTTTTAATCATTCCGCACTCCTTGTGGGGGCGTTTTTTGTTATCGGTGGGGTGACAGCAGCTTAAAAAACATTCAACCAAAGTCAAAATTGATATTCTGGAAGCATTGTATAAGGTTTTGGTTATAGGTTGCAGGGCAAAATGGGTGCAGTTAAAGAAAAAGACTATGCAGCGTGCGAGCTAGCACACCCGCCAGCGCACACAAAACAGTTCACCGTACTCGGTTTTTTCTTGCAACCGCTGCTGTAAAGAATCAATCAGCGCATCACGCTGTTCGCTGATGTCGTCCTCAACAGCAAATATCTCTTGGCGTAAGCGTCGTTGTTTACGCTCGGCTTCGGAAATTTTGTGCTGAATATCGCTTTGCTCTTGCAGGCTAGAGGCATTGCGAGCGTCCCGCTTTAATTGCGCGATCTGTGCTTTGACGTCTTTTAAACCTTGCTCGGCGGCTTGTAATTTATCGTCTGCCCATTTTTCTAATTTTTCGCGCTCTTCATGGAATAAACGCTGATTGGCTTCCAACACTTTGGCTATGTTGGCTGTAATGGTCTGCTTACTATTCGTCCATAAACTATTCAGCCGCTGCTCATGCTCATCGGCTTTAGGCACGCTCAGCACTTGCTTAGCAGCAATACTAAATAGTTTTTCGCACGCCTCTTGGTCTAGCACTTGGCCGTCATCGGTTAATCCAGAAAACAACAAATACTCATGGGTTTCTATGGTGGTGATGTCCAAGCGAACAAGGTTCAACCAGCCTGAGCGGCCTTTTAAATTTTCGATAATTGAAACTTTTAACGGGTGTTCTGAATAATTAAAAACCAGCTCGGCGATAGGCGTTATTGCGTTTAGCCCTTGCTGCAAACTCCACTGCCCCAGCGGATGGCTAAGGCGGTAAGCATGAGCCAACCCATCTTTTTGATACGGCAGGGGTTGCGCCGCACCGCGAATTAATTGATAGCGTCCTTGAGCCATATTTTCAGGCGGGTTTAACAGCGAAAAAGCATAAGAAGCCGCATCAAACTTGGCGCGTTTTTCTAATGCAAAATGAGTGACACCCCAAAACCAACGCCCCAATTTATCTAAGCGTTCTTCCGCCTCATTTAAGCGCAGCTTCAAACGGTCGTGAACATCCTCATCAAAGTTTTCTAAAAGCTGCGTTTGGGTATCACGAATTTTACTAGTAATGGTTTCTTCCAGCTCTTGTTGCAGCACATCAAAAGCGGTTTCGATATCCTCTGGCGTGCGACAGGTGTCGTAAATTTGTAAAACCCGTTTTTCAAAATCAATGCCGCCCTCAATGCGCCCTAGCACTTCGTCACTGGCACCAAACACACCCTCAAAAAGATTAAATTTCTCGGTTAGTAATTCCAGCACCCGCTGGTCGGCAATATTTCGGGTGTTTAAAAAATTAATTACCACCACATCAAAGCGCTGGCCGTAACGATGGCAGCGGCCAATGCGCTGCTCAACCCGCTGCGGGTTCCAAGGTAAATCGTAGTTAATCAACAACGAGCAAAATTGTAGGTTTACCCCTTCGGCGGCCGCTTCGGTGGCAATCATAATGTCTGCGCCCTGATTCTCACCGTTAGAGCCAGCTTCTTTACGAAAATAATCAATCAGTGCAGTGCGCCTATCCACCTGCGGCGCGCCCGTAATGCGGTCTGTACCTTGGTGTTCTTTCAACCATTGTTGGTAAATTACTGTTGCTTGCTCTGTGTTATTGCTACCAGAAAAACTAACCAGTTTTCCGTCATAGCCATTGGCACTTAAAAACTCATACAGATATGCCTGAGTGCGTTTGGATTCGGTAAAAATAATCGCTTTGCGTGGTGCGCCCAGCTCTGCCATATTTTTAAAACCAAGCTGCAAGGCTTTTAGCAAAGCAGCGGCTTTAGTGTCTGTGGTGAGCGCACTTGCTGCCTGAATAAATTGCTCTAACTCGGTGATTTCTTCGGCTAATTGACGAGTGTCTAAACCTGTATCGTTATCCTCTAAACCATCATTCGCCGCCACATCCTGCTCAGCCAGTTCTTCCGCTTCATCGGAATAATCGCTGTCTAAATCCTCGGCAATTAACAGCTCCACCCAATCCTTTTCTGCTTCACCATTTTGAGCCTGCAAAGCTTGTAACCGCTCTTGAATATGCACCAATGTGCCTTGAATTGCATAAGGGCTAGAGGCCAATAATTTGCGTAAGATCAAACTGGTTAAATGACGTTGGCGTTTGGGCAATGCGTAGGATTCTTCACGCTGCAAAAAAACCGAGATTCGCTCGTAAAGCGCGTGCTCGGCATCGGTAGGTTCAAAGGGCTGAGTTAAGGTTTTGCGCTCGGTGTATTTAATGTATTCCAGCACATCTTTGCGCAAAGTGCGGTGCACATAATTGGCCATGCGCGCTTTTAAGCCGTCTCTATTCGCGCCTTGGTTCACATACTGTTTGCGAAACGTTTTTTCATCGCCAAACAAATGCTCATCTAATAAAGTCGATAAGCCATACAGCTCCATCAGCGAATTTTGCAGTGGCGTGGCGGTAAGCAACAATTTTTTGCGCCCCGCCAACGCACGGCGCAAGGCTTGCCCCATACGGTTGCTGTCGCGGTGAGCATTGCGCAACTTGTGCGCCTCATCCAGCACCGCCGCATGCCAAGCAATGGCTCGCAATTCCGCTTCCATTCGCGCGGCAAAATGGTAAGACATAATCAGCACGCCCTGTTTCGCCAAATGCTGCATAGCACTGAATGCACTGCCTACATTCTGCTGACGCAACACCGACGCATCCACCACCACCGCAGGCACAGCAAACTTATCTTGCAGCTCTTGCGCCCACTGTTTACGCAAGCTTGCAGGGCAAATAATCAATAACTGACGTTTACGCTCGGCCCATAGCTGGCACAACACCAATCCCGCTTCGATGGTTTTCCCCAAGCCCACTTCATCCGCCAGCAGCACGCCTTCTTGCAAAGGGTTACGCAGCGCAAACAAGGCGGCTTCAATTTGGTGCGGATTTAAATCCACACTGGCATCGAATAAAGACTGAGATAAACGATTCACCCCATCGGCACTTTGCTTACGGGTGAGCTCATGAGCGTAATACTTGGCGTGGTAGGCGGTAATCATAGGGACATCCTGTCAGGTGTTGACTTGCTTCTTCTCTTATCATTGGCATAAACTGCCAATAGAATAGCGGGGGATAAAATCATGCCTACACGAAATGTTGTTATTACTGAGCGCCAAGCCGCTTTCATCAGCCGATTGGTGGATAGCGGGGAATACCAGAATGCCAGCGAAGTGTTGCGCGAAGGCTTGCGTCTGGTTGAAGAGCGTCGCGCGACATACGCCGCCAAGCTGGACGCGCTGCGTGCCGCCGTACAGGTGGGGATCAACTCCATCGAGCGTGGCGAGGGTATCCAGTTTGATTCTCCAGAAGCATTGGGCGCGTATCTTGATTCAGTGGCAGATGAAGCTATTGCACAGGCCGAAGTTGAGCTTGCAGTAGGAACTAAACAACACGCATGAACACTGAACGATGGAACGTTGAGCTGGCGCCAGAGGCGAAAAACGACTTTGCCTACATTATTCGGTGGACACGAAAAGAATTTGGTGAGCGTCAAGCCCAGATTTACAAAACAGCCGTCAAGAAAGCGTTGCTGGCTCTGCATGATGGCCCCAAGGTCATCGGCGTAAAAAAACGCGATGACATCGCCCTTGGCATTCACACTCTGCATGTTGCTCGTGACGGCTATAAAGGTCGCCACTTTATCGTGTTTCGCGCCACTGAACCGCAAACCATCGAAGTGTTGCGCCTGCTGCACGACAGTATGGATTTGGATGCTCATATAGCGGAGTAAAGTGGTGATCATGGCGCGGCAAGCTCTGCCAACTTGGTAACCACCTTGTATTCCACACCTTCGCTTTGCGCCAGTTTAAAGTGCTCTTCGCCGCATTTTATTTTCAGATTTTCATCAGGGCGGCGGTCGGCTTCTACCGTGCTGGATTTAGTTTCAGCCACAAAATACACCCGCTCATCGTTTTCAAACACCACCGCCCAGTCGGGGTTGTAATTACCTAAAGGCGTTGGGATTTTAAATTTACTTGGCAGCTTGAAGAAAAAACGCACCCGCTCATCCAGCGCACAATCTTTAGCAAAATTGCTTTCTGGTTCGCTATCAATTTGTACGCAGGCATAAGCCTCACCTTCTGGCTGCATATCGCCATTTAACGGTTGCGCTTGCAATACAGTTTTATCTAAGGGTGTGGCTAAAATATCAGCAGCAGGTGGATAGAGGCTGCTTTGATAAGTGTCCAAAGTTTCTTCGAACAACTGCATAGCATAAGTAGAGCCATTAATTTTTTGATATTCAATGCCATCTACCATCAGCTCTTGCAAACAACGGCCAATCGCCGCTACACAAATATCTAGAAAAGCCTGAGGGTTAATCAGCAACTCATTTAAGCGGCCACTTTGCTCTAAAATGGCAAACAAGGTTGAGCGCGATAAATGCAGCCGATTTTGCAAATAGGCATACACATCAGGAATAGTTTTATTTTGATATTGCGCTTCGCTTTCAAACACTCGACTACTTTGTACTCCTTGCACACCCTCGTTGGTCATCAATATTTTTGCTTTTGATGAACGAACTTTGGGCGCTTGCACCGCTGGATACTGATTAGCGTCTGCCAGCAACTTCACACATTGAGTAATTAGCTCTGCACTATCGAGCTTCACGCGGTAGCGGGTTTGGTAGTTAATTTTTTGCCAAAT
>JBDKHD010000188.1:0-4307 GCA_039797885.1 Pseudomonadota bacterium | reverse complement strand
ATACCACGCCCGATTTCACTGTAATTGTGCGTGAGTTGCATCACTTGCACACAGAAAAAGTGAACCATGCTGCACTTGAAGTGTCTTCACACGGCTTGCAACAAGAGCGTGTAAAAGGTCTGAAATTTAAAGCGGCCATTTTTACCAATTTAAGCCAAGACCATTTAGATTATCACCACAGTATGGCGGACTATTTTTCTGCCAAGAAACGCTTATTTACCGAGTATGAAGTGCCTTTGGCCTTAATCAATATTGATGACGAATATGGTCAAGCTTTGGCAGAAGAATTGGCCGAAAAAACCAAGGTAATAACGTACGGTACTCAAGTTGAAGCTCAGGTTCGTTTTCAATTGTTAGCACTGGATGCGCGTGGCATGCACGCAGAATTACGCACACCTTGGGGTGTCGGGCAGCTGACCTTGCCTTTAATTGGCGAATTTAATTTAGCCAACGCCAGTGCCGCTATCGCACTGCTTGCGGCGCAAGGTTTGGATTTTTCTTTGCTCTGTGAAAAAGCGCGCCAATTAAAACCTGTAGCAGGGCGCATGGAGCTTTATGTGAAAGACTGCGCCCCTATGGCGGTGGTGGATTTTGCGCACACTCCTGCGGCATTAACCAATGTTTTAAATGCGTTAAAACCTTGGCAGCGCCCGATTACGACCGTATTTGGCTGTGGTGGTGATCGTGATCGCAGCAAGCGCCCTTTAATGTTGGAAGCCGTGCTTGCTTTAAGCGATAGCCTCATAGTGACGGACGATAATCCACGCACCGAAAATCCCGAACAAATTTTTTCAGACATAGTACAAAATCATACGGGTATTGCCTGCGAGCATGATCGCCGCGCCGCCATTATGCAGGCTTTGGCCGAAACCCCTATGGGCGGCATAATTTTAATTGCAGGCAAAGGTCATGAAAATTATCAAGATATTCAGGGCATAAAATACCCGTACAACGACGCTCAAGTACTGTTTGATTTAGGCTATCGAGCCCTTGAGGTGCGTCATGATTAATACGCTCAGTTTAGAAAAAATCGCTCAGATCGTGCAGGGCGAATTACGCGGCAGCAACCAAAACTCAGTGTTTGCCGTAAATAAAGACACGCGCACATTAAAAGCGGGTGAGCTTTATGTGGCATTAAAAGGCGAAAACTTTGATGGTCATGCCTTTATTGATAAAGCCGCACAGCAAGGTGCAACCGCCGCCTTGGTTGAACATTTTGCCGATAATGCTTTAGCGCAAATTAAAGTAGCCAGTTGTTTAGAAGCATTAGGCCAGCTGGCGCAGTTTAATCGTGACGCTTTTTCAGGCCCTGTGGTGGCGGTTACGGGCAGTGCAGGAAAAACCAGTGTCAAACAACTGATGCACAGTGTACTGAGTGAAAAATACCGCACACTGATGACGCAGGGTAATTTAAATAATCACATTGGCGCACCATTAACTTTACTCAGTTTAAGCGCAGAGCATCAGGCCGCCGTTATTGAATTAGGAGCCAGTGGATTAGGTGAAATTGCCTACACCGCCAAATGGGTAAAACCACGGGTCGGTATTATTACCAACGCCGCCCATGCGCACATTCAGGGTTTTGGCAGCCTAGAAGGCGTGGTGCAAACCAAGGGCGAGTTGTTGGATTTTATTGCCCCAGATGGCTGCGCTGTTTTAAATGCCGACGATGCATTTTGTGAAACATGGGTGAAGCGTGCACAGGGCAAACGTATTTTACGTTTTGGTTTAAACAGCACCGCCGATGTGCGCGCTAAGCACATACAACTCTCGCTTTCAGGCAGCCAGTTTTTATTGTGCTATCAAAATCAGCAGCAGCTCGTGCATTTGCCTTTGCTCGGTGAGCACAATGTGCGCAATGCCCTTGCGGTTGCCGCAGCGGCTTTGGCTTTGAATTTTACTTTGGCAGAAATTGCGAATGGTTTAAGCAAAGCGCAAAACGTTCAAGGTCGCTTGCAGTGGGTGGCAGGTAAAAAAGGCGAACGCATTTTAAACGATGCTTATAACGCCAATCCTGCCTCGGTACGCGCGGCCATCGATGTGCTCAAGCACAGCAAAAATAATTTTTTAGTTATGGGTGATATGGCTGAACTTGGCAGTGAAGAAATAGCGCTGCATCAAGAAGTGGGACTCTATGCCAAAGCACAAGGCATCCAACATTTTTTTGCAACTGGGCTATTAAGCAAAGCCAGTGTCGAAGCTTTTGGCGATGGCGCACTTTGGTTTTCCGATAAAAAATCACTCAGTATTTTTTTACAAAAAAATACCACCGCAGGTGCGGTGGTTTTAGTTAAAGGCTCACGCAGCGCAGCAATGGACGATATTGTGCGTGACCTACAAATCACCTCTGGGGAATAACATGCTTTTATGGCTGGGTAATTGGCTGGCGCAATTTCATACGGGTTTTGCTGTCGTAAATTATCTGACGTTGCGGGCAATTTTAGCTGCAATGACGGCGCTGATTTTGGCGCTATGGTTTGGCCCGATTTTAATTAACAAGCTGCGTACCTTGCAGATTGGTCAAGCCATTCGTGAAGTCGGCCCCAAGTCGCATTTTAGTAAAGCGGGCACTCCCACCATGGGTGGTGTGCTGATTTTATTAGCCTTGATTGTTAGCTCGTTGTTGTGGGGCAATTTAAATAGCCGTTTTGTCTGGGTGGCGGTGCTGACCACCTTGGCTTTTGCCGCAATAGGTTGGGTTGATGATTATCGTAAAGTTATTGAGAAAAACTCACGCGGTTTGCCGAGTCGTTGGAAATACTTTTGGCAGTCGGTACTGGGGTTAATTATCGGTGCGTTTTTGTTTTACAGCGCACAAAGCCCACAAGAAACTCAGTTGGTCGTACCCTTTTTAAAGAATGTGATGCCGCAGCTGGGTGTTTTTTTTATTGTACTCACCTATTTCGTTATCGTGGGTTCCAGTAATGCCGTGAATTTAACCGACGGTTTAGATGGGCTGGCGATTTTGCCCACAGTTATGGTGGCCGCTGCGTTAGGTGTGTGTGCGTATCTGGCGGGCAATATTCAGTTTGCGAATTATTTGCACATTCCTTATGTGGCAGGCTCGGGTGAATTGGTGGTGTTCTGTGCGGCTTTAGTTGGCGCAGGTATTGGCTTTTTATGGTTTAACACTTACCCAGCGCAAGTTTTTATGGGCGATGTGGGTTCTTTAGCTTTGGGCGCAGCCTTGGGTGTGGTTGCTGTTATGGTTCGCCAAGAAATTGTGCTCTTTATTATGGGTGGCGTTTTTGTTGCAGAAACCCTGTCCGTTATTTTGCAGGTAGCCTCATTTAAAATGACGGGTAAACGCATTTTCCGCATGGCGCCTTTGCATCATCACTTTGAATTAAAAGGCTGGCCAGAGCCACGCGTCATAGTGCGTTTTTGGATTATTACTTTGGTTTTAGTGTTAATTGGTTTGGCTACGTTAAAAATTCGTTAAGAGACAGGCATGAACATGAAAAACAACAAACGCATGATTATCGGTGCAGGGCTAACAGGGCTTTCTGTTGCGCGCTATTGCACCCGGATGGGTTATGCGTTTGATTTGTGTGACACCCGAGAGAGCCTAGGCAATTTAGCGGAAATACAAAAGCAATTTCCACAGGCTCAGGTTTTTTTAGGAGCGCTGGATGCAAACTTATTAAGCCAGTACCAAGCGCTGATTGTAAGCCCTGGTATTGCCCTAGCTGAACCTGCTATTGCAGCGGCACGCGCGCAAGGTGTAGCCATAAGTGGTGATATTAATGAGTTTGCCAAGCATTGCACTGCGCCGATTTTGGCTATCACTGGCTCAAACGGAAAAAGCACAGTCACTACTTTGGTTGGTGAGCTGCTTAATGCCGCAGGTGTTAACACACAAATTGGTGGCAATATTGGTTTACCTGCATTGGATCTGCCCAAGGCCGATCTGTATGTGCTAGAGCTTTCTAGCTTTCAGTTGGAAACCACGGAAAATTTAAAGGCAAAAGCGGCGGTAATTTTAAACCTCAGTGAAGATCATATGGATCGTTATTCAGGTATGGATGATTACCTAGCAGCCAAACAACGAATTTTTCAAGGCTGCGAATTTAATATTTATAATCGCGACGACAGCTGCACCTTGCCAAATGCTTATGCCGCTTTGAGTTTTGGTTTGAGCGCACCGAAGCTTGGTGAATTTGGTTTGGTTAAAGTAAATGGCGAAAGTGTAATTGCCTTTGGCGATACGCAATTGGTTAAAGCATCCGAGCTTAAAATTAAAGGCACGCACAATTTAGCTAACGTTATGGCGGCTTTAGCTTTAGTAAAAGCTGCGGGAGTAGTGT
>JBDKHD010000187.1:0-7829 GCA_039797885.1 Pseudomonadota bacterium | reverse complement strand
GGTGTCGTAGGCTGCGGCATAGGTGTTAACGCGCGGATCAAACGTAGACTCGGTATAACCCGTACTCACTGGCACTGTGCCATTGAGATTGACCTGCATGGCCTGATAATCCTCAGGAAATTTGAGCTTATTGACGTTAAAGTCGCCGCCATAAACCACGGCATCGAAACTTGGAACGCCCTCGTTTTCAATGTGCGTACGCATCTGCTGAAACTGCGCTTGGCGCAACTGACGTGCGGCATCGGTATCAAAAGACGCCGTATGCGTACCCACCAAATGATAAGCCTTACCTGCTTTAATCACTTCGGCATGGACAAAACCTTTGTCGGCAAAGCAATCCGTACCTGTGCAATTGGGATAGACCACATAATCGGCATGAGCGATGGGATAACGGCTAACAATCGCCACACCGCCGTTATACATATTGATAGAGTTTTTATTTTTCACGATTTCAGTTTGATACGGGTATTCCCCACTTAGCGCACGCAGCAAAGCAGGGCCGTCACCTGAAAACAGCTCCTGCAATAAAATGGCGTCGTAGCCTTTTAAATGCTTGGGCATTTCACTCAGGCGCGCACTGATATCGGCCGCCACCACAGGCAAGGCAAAGGTGTTGTAGGTTAAAACTTTAAGAGTATCCGCAGCAGCCAAAGCCTCGATTTGAGCGTTGTTGCTGATGGTGTAATAAAAATCGTCATAGCCGCCTGTAAACTTGGCTTTAAAAGCCAAGGTGCTGTCGCGCAGCTGATAGCGCGTGCTATAGCGATGAATGGCGCGATCATTTGCCCAAGGCGCAATAAAATCCGCACCCTGCGCGCTGTGCACCACCGTGCTGCTGCTCCAAGTGCCCGTCAGGCTTTGTTTAGCGGTAATCACCTCGCCACCGACTTTTATTTTGGTGTCGAAATAATAGGTTTTACCGTTTTTCACGCCCCAATAGCGGTTAAAAGCCAACACCCGCGTGGTGGCATAAGGCGCGATCTCCGTGGCCTCTTGTTGCCATTCTTTACCCTGCACCAAAGTGCCGCCCGACCCCGTATGCGCCACCTCGATCTGCACAGGGTTTGGCGTGGAATTGGTGATGTAAACATAGGTATCGGCCGCAGCGGGCGCGCCGATTAAAACGCCGACAAGAGCCAAAGGAAGCACAGTACGCATCATAAAGAACCTTTTATTGTTATTTTTAGTACGAGCGTACAGCTTAGACTAAGCCAAAAGTCTTACCCTATGACTTTAACGGCCAAATACTTTGGCTTTTTGCGTCAAAAGGCGTCTTTCGCCCTAAGAAAAGGCATGAGTGGCACTGGACACCCCTTAAAGGAGTTCTGACAATAACGGCTCATTTTGACCGTGAGCCTGATGATGGAAAGGTACGAATGGCAAGACAGCCTAAACCTAGGCATAACCGCGATAGACAAACAGCACCGCAAAATACTGGACTACATCAACGCCCTAAGCCATGCCATTGAGTTCCACCAGCGAGCGGAAGTGGCGCAAGTTTTAACCCAGCTTACCCACTACGCACTGGAGCACTTTCGTTTTGAAGAAGAACTGATGGCTCAGGCAGGCTATAGCCTGTTTCAAGCCCATCAAGCCACTCACCAGCGCTTTGAGCAGAAAATCCAGCAACTCCAACAGGAATTTAATGAACACCAAGACGCCGACCTCGTCGCCGCCAAAACCCGCACCTGGCTTCTAACTTGGCTGATCAAACACATTCAGTACGAAGACGCCGCCTACGCCCCCGCCGTTATTATTTACCTGCAACAAGACAACGGCGCACGCTTTGCGCAAATCGAGCGCAATTACAGCGTGCTGCATTAAATAAACGGCGCTGTTAGCGCTCAATGCAGCCACCCTGTGCGAAACGATACACCGACGACAACAAACAAAATTGAAAACAAGGTAACGGGAATAATGTGCCAAGCCATAACCTTGAGATTGGCAGGAGATAAGTTCGGAATAACGCGAAACCGAGCATCCAGCGCAAAGCCAAGAGTTAAAGCCAGAAGTGTGAGCTTGGCCATAATCGAGTGAGCAATGGGATTGGCTGCATTAAACCATTGCGCGATATCTGGCAGCATGCGATGCGCCAACATAAGCCCCGTCACCACTTGCACAATGAGTGCGGGCATACCGATTTTTTCGTAGACGGACTCGAAATCAAGAAGCGCTTTTGGCGACTGCTCTTTTAAAACCTTGGGCAATACAACAACCGAAAGAATAATATGCCCTCCTGTCCATATCGTTGCTGCGAGCATATGCAGCAGGATTAAAATACCGTACATCTGTGCCTCCTGTGTTAACGCCTAATTTAAGCTGGCCTGCGCGGCGTCAGCTTGAATGAATTGTTATGTGCGATTATCTATAGTTCTGCGCTTTTTTATTTTGCGCATCACAATGCGAGTATGAGTGGGAAGATTGACTAGCATTTAGCGTTTCAGCAAGTTTATTGCCTATGATTTTGGCAAGCTGAACGGGAACGGCATTGCCTATTTGACGCATGGCCTCTCCCCACGCACCTTTAATAACAAAATCATCAGGAAATGTTTGAATTCGTTTTGCTTCAAAGACGGTGAAATAACGAATACTGTCATCGGCATAGCGAATCATGTTCTCTCCACCTGGCACACCATGTGCTCCAGCTTTAATGGTTTTTGATGGCCAATCAAAATAACTACCTGTATGACCTGCATAGCTGCGAGCGCCTTCTTTAAATATATGATCGTCAATTCCGTGATTATCATTAGGGTGTGGAAGATCGTGCAGCGTGTCTCGGATCGTTTGCCAAGGTTTCAGCTCTGGCTCGAATAATCCATAGCGTTCTTTCAGACGAATTATTTTTTCATGAGTAGAAGTGTCAATAATAGAGCGTTGTGATTTTAGAATATTGTGACGCCCCCAGTATTCTTCTGTTACATACATATCCCAAAGCAAACGATCTTCTGAGTGCGTGGGCTCTGGAAATGCCCAGCCACACTTTAAGTCTGCTCTTACACCAACGATAATAACGCGCTCTCTGATTTGAGGAACGCCATAATCTGCGGCATTGATTAATTTAAATTGGACGTTGTACCGAGTACCCGCATAAGAAATTTCATTCACTTGTCGTAATTGCGCTAGGTGCTCTTGCCACTGCATTAATGGCTTGGCTGCAAAGCCTGGATAGGTTAAACGAAGAAGAATATATTCAAAATAATCAGCAAAGCTCGGACGAAGCAGTCCTTTAACGTTTTCAAAAACAAATGCCTTAGGCGCCAAATTTTCTATGGCATTTATTGCATAGGGAAACATATCGCGACTATCTTGGTCGGCCTTGTGTTTACCGCCAAGGGAGAACGGCTGACACGGTGGACCGCCTGCGACTACATCAATAGCACTTAATCCGTCCAGATTAAAATCTTTTATGTCGCCGAAAAATACTTTATCAGGCTCAAAATTTACCAAGAGAGAAGAACAAGCGTGTTTATTAAATTCAACCAATGCTGAATGTTGAAAGCCTGCTAATTCCAATCCTTTTGCCAAACCGCCTGCACCAGAAAATATTTCAAGAGCTCGCATGATTTCACCTGATATCGTTAAAATGCCGTTCAATATTGGCAATAATTGTGGGCTTATCTTTTGGAATGCCATTGCATTTCTCTGCCCAAGCGCGGCCAGCATGAATCACATCCCAATCCGATTTAGCTTGTTGGTAACGCCCACTACCAGGATCATGATTACCAAAGCCATCCACTGCTGTATTCCAAAGAGGCCTGTTCAGTTTTATCAGCGTCGCTTCGATGGTGCTAATCATGTCCGAGCCTTCGGCTTCAAAAATAACAAAACGACAGAAGAAATCTTGCAATGAAAGCTCGGATGTCGCTGTGATACTTCTGCTGTGCTCTTTAAGCCTTGAATATAATTCTTTAGATTGGCTTTCTGCGTTATCAGAAATTCGAGCTTGCCGCCATCCTTTGGGCACAGCTTTACCAACGTAAATTGGATGCCCATAAGCAAGCCGATTTAATTCAGCATACTTTTTATAGAGAGGATGAGAGCCAGTGTAATAAAGGGAGTAAACGCCTGTGCCGAAGAAGCTTTCTGAAAGTGGCATTTCATGAACGGGAGTTCCATTAAAAAAGCGAACCGCATCTTTTACAAGCTCGGCAAAAGCATCGTTTTTGTATACATGTTTTTTTCGATCGAATGCTGGAGATTTCATGAGGCGGGGAAAGTTATTAAAAAATGAAGCCGATATTCTCACATTTCTTGCGTAAAGGCCACTTAAGCACATAGCGCCGAAGTAGCACATAACGCTGGAATTAGACCGAGCCGCGAATCGATTTCGGCTTGAAGGAATTGTTAAACATGTACGACAGGCTCTGTTGAAATGATCGCTTCGTATGCTTGTGCAGCCCTTAGTATCCACTCTGAGGACCAGAGAGTGTCGTAGTCCTTAAAGTTCTCGATAAAGAACTTATCCGCCCAGAAGAAGTATTCCAATACACTGAGTGCAATGTGAGACAAGGAAGTATAGGCGTGCTCCGAAAACTCGGGGTAGACTGGAGTCATGCTGCCGTTTTGAACGTCAACGCTACCCAAGAGCTCAAGCGGCTGTGGCGTCGCAGAATGGGTGATTTCCGAGAGCGATCCGTAAAGTGCCTTGATCTTTGTCTGAAGTGATGACATGTTCGGAGTTCGCTTAAGTATATCTTCAACAGATTCAGCCTTCCGCAGTTCGTTGAGACGTGCTAGAAGCTCAAGCTGCTTTCTCGTCAACGTCGCCGCCTCAACTAGTTCGCTATGAATAGTTAGGTCAATAACGATGAAGTGAGTCCGCACAAAGGAAACGATAAGTTTGGCAATGTAATGCCCATGCTTAATGTCGCAGATATCTTTGCCGCTCATAATGAACGTTGTCGTCGCTACATACTCGTTGATAACAGCAATAAGTGGCAATGCGTGCGGATTTTCTAAGAATTTTTTCGTGCAATTTTTCTAAACTCTTGCCGATAATCCAGGTACTTTTTTTGCGCCAGCTGCGGTGGTAGTTGATCCATATTTAACATTTTATCCATAGGCACGCTCGCTTCTAAGCCAAGCACCCTACTCTCTGTTTTTTTAAGCCCCCGATTCTGCACAGGTTCTGAAACTGAGGCAACTTCCTGAACCCTGAAAAGCCCGTGTGCGTAATCTGCTGAATGCTATACGCAATAACGCCAAATACAGTTTATAGCGGTTTGATTTTATTTCTATCCTAGCAATTGTTCATGGCAATAAAAAAGGAGGCCGTCGGCCTCCTTTTTATTAAGTGGTTTATTCCCACTCAATGGTGGCGGGTGGTTTGCTGGAGATGTCGTAAGCCACGCGCGACACTTGCGATATTTCGTTGATGATGCGACGGGAAACCACTTCCAGCAGCTCGTAAGGCAAGTGCGCCCAGCGTGCGGTCATAAAGTCGATGGTTTCAACGGCGCGCAGGGCAATCACCCATTCATAACGGCGGCCATCACCGACCACGCCCACGGATTTTTGTGGAATAAATACCGCAAAGGCTTGAGCGGTTTTATGGTACCAGTCGGCTTTGCGTAATTCTTCAATAAAAATGGCGTCGGCTTCGCGCAAAATATCGGCGTATTCTTTTTTGATTTCACCCAAGATACGCACGCCAAGACCTGGGCCTGGGAAGGGATGGCGATACACCATATCGTATGGCAAGCCTAGCTCTAGGCCGATTTTGCGTACTTCGTCTTTAAAGAGTTCACGCAGTGGCTCGACCAAGGACATTTTCATATCTTCAGGCAGGCCGCCTACGTTATGGTGCGATTTAATCACATGGGCTTTGCCTGTTTTGGCCGCCGCCGATTCAATCACATCGGGGTAGATAGTGCCTTGCGCCAAAAATGGCACGTCTTTTAATTTGTTCGCTTCTTCATCAAAGACTTCGATAAAGGTTTTACCGATAATTTTGCGCTTGGCTTCGGGGTCGCTTTCGCCGTTGAGTTTGCCTAGAAATAATTCTTCGGCATTTACGCGAATAACCTTTACGCCCATGTTGTTGGCGAACATATCCATCACGGCGTCGCCTTCGTTTTTACGCAACAGGCCGTGATCCACAAATACGCAGGTAAGTTGGCTGCCAATGGCTTTGTGCAACAGCGCTGCCACCACGGAGGAATCCACGCCGCCTGATAACCCCAAAAGCACTTTATTTTTGCCCACTTGCGCGCGCACTTTGGCAATTTGATCTTCGATAATTTTGGCGGGTGTCCACAGCGCTTCACAGCCGCAAATATCCAACACAAAGCGTTCGATTAAACGCGTGCCTTGCAAAGTGTGCGTCACTTCGGGGTGGAACTGAATGCCGTAAAAGTTTTTGCTCACATTTTGCATGGCGGCAATGGGGCAGCTTGGCGTGCTGGCCACCAGCTCAAAACCTTGTGGCAGCTTGGTGACTTTGTCGCCGTGGCTCATCCACACATCGAGCTGAGTTTTGCCGTGATTTTGGTGATCGGCAATGCCATCAAAGAATGGGCTTTTCGCTTCCACATTGATTTGCGCATAACCAAATTCGCGTACATTGGAGGCTTCGACTTTGCCGCCCATTTGCTCGGCCATGGTTTGCATGCCGTAGCACACACCTAAAACGGGCAAGCCCAAATCAAACACCAGCTTTGGTGCTCGTGGCGAATTGGCTTCCGTCACCGACTCGGGGCCACCCGCCAAAATAATACCCGCAGGATTAAATTCGCGAATATCGGCATCGTTGATATCCCAAGCACGAACCTCGGAGTACACACCAATTTCACGCACACGACGGGCAATCAGCTGAGTAAACTGCGATCCGAAATCCAAAATTAAAATACGTTGAGCGTGAATGTCTTGGGACATACAAAGTTCCTAATAGGTTCGAAATTCTTTTATGACTGTCGAGAGCTGAGAAACCCAGCTCCCCTTTCAATCAATTAGCGTTATGAGCGAAACTAAGACAAGGCATAAATTTTATAACAACCCAAAGGTTGAACGCACTTTAGTGCGGCCGCGAAGCGGTGAGCTCAGCGAATCAAAAGCGGAGTTTACATACAGTAAATGAGCATTTTGAATAAAATTTTAACGCCGTATTAGTGAGCGTAATAGCTAATTAGCCTAAACGATAGTTCGGTGCTTCTTTGGTAATTTGCACATCATGCACATGGGACTCTTTCATGCCCGCTGCCGTGATGCGTACAAACTGGGGTTTGGTGCGCATTTCATCAATGGTGGCACAGCCGGTGTAACCCATAGAGGCACGCACGCCGCCCATCAGCTGATGCACTATGTTCACTAACGGGCCTTTGACGGCAATGCGGCCTTCGATGCCTTCAGGCACTAGCTTGTCTGTACCCGAGCTTTCTTGGAAATAACGGTCTGAGCTGCCTTGCGTTTGCCCCATCGCGCCCAGTGAACCCATGCCACGGTAAGACTTGTACGCACGACCTTGGAAGAGTTCGACTTCACCTGGGGCTTCGTCGGTACCTGCCAGCATCGAGCCGACCATAATCACGCTTGCGCCTGCGGCAATGGCTTTGGCAATATCGCCAGAGTAACGGATACCGCCGTCGGCAATCACGGGCACGCCGTATTGTTTCATTGCTTCAGCCACATTCGCTACGGCCGAAATTTGCGGTACGCCCACGCCTGCGACAATGCGAGTGGTACAGATGGAGCCAGGGCCAATGCCCACTTTCACGCCGTCTGCGCCCGCTTCGGCCAACGCAACAGCAGCTTCGGCGGTGGCAATATTGCCGCCTATCACTTGCACCTGCGGGAAGTTTTGTTTGACCCAGCGCACGCGGTCGATCACGCCA
>JBDKHD010000186.1:0-17645 GCA_039797885.1 Pseudomonadota bacterium | reverse complement strand
GCTCTGGGCGAATATCCGAAGAATCCAGCAGCGGACTGTATTCGTGCACAACAAACTCAGGCATGTCGGCGCTGTTTAATTCCGCGCGTGCACGCAGTTGTTGCTCAAAAAAATTCGCAACCGGGCGGTAGCCGCGCTCGGTTTTTTGCATCCCCAAAGTGCCGCCCGTGTAAATCACATAAACTTTTTTACGCATTCAGTGCATTACCCAATCAAAACCCCAAATAAAAGCGGCATAACGCACCGCCTTACCAAAGGTTACTAATAATAAAAACGCCATAAAATTCGCGCGCAATACGCCTGCGACCAAAGTGAGAGGATCGCCAACGATAGGAACCCAAGCGCAGAGCATGCTCCAGATACCATAGCGTGCAAACCATTGCTCGGCTTTATCCCAGGTTTCGGGTTTTTGTTTGGCTTTTACCCAGTCGCTGGCATAAACGCCCAAGACATAATTCAGCACCGAACCCAGCACATTGCCCAAGGTGGCAATAGCCCAAATAGGTAAAGCAGGCTCACCTTGTGACAATAATAAAACCACCAGCCAAGCCGAACCCAAAGGCAATAA
Source organism: Pseudomonadota bacterium (assembly GCA_039797885.1). GTDB lineage: Bacteria > Pseudomonadota > Gammaproteobacteria > Pseudomonadales > Oceanobacteraceae > Venatoribacter. The sequence goes on along the minus strand of JBDKHD010000186.1, from coordinate 17,077 downwards.
GCTGGCCGATAAAAACGCCACAATAAATAAGCCAAAATAACTTATAAAAAGCGGCGCGTAAAAAAAGCTGTCAATCACAAGGCTGAACCCACATTACGCCAACTTCCACTTTCGTTACTTCAACCAAGGTATTTTTTGGAATAGGGCGACGGCTTTTTACTTTCCACTTTACGCCCGAAAAAAAATAAAAGGTTAGGCCGCGATCATCGACGTCGTCGTTGATGATAAATTGCTGTGCAGCAAAGTCCTGCGTAACGGTTTTTTCGACTTTTTTGTTTTGCCAGCGCTTTAACGGCTGCCACAATAAAGCCGCTAAAATCGCCGTCACAATCGCATTGCTCCACAGCGCCAAAGACAGCGTATCGGGTATAATTCCTAGCCACATCATTGTGCCTGTCAACACTAAAGACAGTCCTAAAAACACCAAAATGAAAGTAGAAAAGCCAAAAATCACCATGTCTACAATCAATGAAACCAACCCTGCTCCCAACAACACCTGAGCCAGGTTATGCGCTAGCCAATCCATCTTAAACCTTCTTGTTAATACTGTTGATAATGGCCATAGACTGCGCCACCAGCGTGCTGGCATCGGTGCTGCTATCGGGCACAATCACCATCGAGGATTCTTTGGCAATGGCTTGTTTGGCGGCAATGGCTTTGGTAGCCAAGTCCAGCTGAATGGCTTTTTGCCCGGCTTCCGTGTTGGCGGCTTCGCCCACTTGGTGCAATGCCTGAGCTTGCGCGGTGGCCACAGCTAAAATCGCCTGCGCTTCACCTTCGGCGCGTAAAATTTGCTCGGCTTTTTCCGCTTCAGCCGCCAATACTTTGGATTGCTTGTGACCTTCGGCGACGTTAATGGCGGCTTGGCGATCTCCCTCAGATTCTAAAATTTGTGCGCGCTTTACTCGTTCGGCTTTCATTTGCGCTTCCATGGCATCCATCACCGATTTAGGTGGTGTAATGTCTTTAATTTCATAACGCAAAACTTGAATGCCCCAAGGGTCGGCGGCTTCGTTAATAGCTTCAACGATATTAGTATTTAATAAATTACGCTCTTCAAATGTACGATCTAATTCCAGCTTACCCAGCTCCGAGCGCATGGTCGTTTGCGCCAGCTGAATAACCGCATAAACGTAATCATCTACACCGTAAGTCGCTTTGTACGGGTCAAGTACACGAAAATACAAAACCCCATCCACAGTAAGAGTAATATTGTCGCGGGTAATGGCCGATTGACTGGGCACATCCACCGCCACTTCTTTTAAATTACGATCGGCAGCGATGCGATCGATAAAGGGCACGATAAAATTCAGCCCCGCTTCTTTGGTATCGTGGTATTTACCAAAACGCTCGACAACCCAAGCGCGATTTTGCGGTACAAAAATAATGCTCTTTTTTAATAAAACCACCACAAAAACCAGTACCAAAGTTTGCACGGAGAAAATCAAGCCGATCAAAGATTCCATATTGGCTGTCCTAAAAAGTAGAAGAAGAAAAGCAGTTTGCCGCAAGGCAGTTGGCAGAATAATCCCTTATCCTCACAATGAAAACCCTGCACAATGGCGCTCTTCTTAAATCACGGAAATAATAACAATGATAAAACGCACACTGCGCGCACTCCGTCATAGCTTTGCAGGCGAGGTTGGCGTTATTCCTTTTGCCGAACTCACCCGCCGTCATGTCCATTCAGACTCAGGCTTTCTGCAAGTGCAGGGGCTGAGCCTGCACTATCGCGACCTCAACAATACAGGCAACCCCGATGCCAAAGTGCTCATTTTGCTGCACGGCGTGTTTGCGTCTTTGCATACCTGGGATGGCTGGAGCGAAAGGCTCAGCCAAGATTTTCGTGTTATTAGCATCGATACGCCGAATTTTGGCCTAACAGGGCGACACCCAGAAGGTATGCGCCGCTACCTGTATAGCGATTTTATTTTGGCCTTGATGCAAGAGCTAAAAATCGACAAGGCGCACCTTGCGGGCAATTCCTTGGGCGGCTGGATGACCTGGGAATTTGCCGCACGTTTTCCCGATAAAGTCGAAAAAATTATTTTGCTCGACAGCGCGGGCTTTTTCTTTGTGCCACCTGCGATGCTGATCAGCATGGCGTTGCCGTTAGGCGGCTGGCTGGCGTCACGCACCTTTATGCCGCGCAAAGTACTCTATGCCATAGTGCGCACCACTTACGGCGATAAATCCCGCCTCGATAAAACCACGCTCGATCGTTATTACGATTTGCTGATGCGCGCGGGCAACCGCCAAGCCGCCGCCGAAGTATTGCGCTATATCCGCAACAAAGGCGGTTTTAACAAAAGCCTGATGAAACAAGTGCGCTGCCCTACTCTCGTGATGTGGGGCAAGCAAGACGCGTGGATTCCCCCTGCGCACGCCGACAGTTTTAAAGCCGCCATCCCACAGGCACAAGTCATTATGTACGACAACTGTGGCCATATGCCGATGGAGGAAATACCCGAGCAATCCGCTGCCGATGCGCTGGCCTTCCTAAAAACCACGGCTTAAAGGGGTATCTCCTAGGTGGTGCGACACTTTGCCACATTCAGCCGTCGCACCTAGGCTGCTACATTCGCCTCACTAAACTTTTAAGCTGGTGAGGTTTCTCATGTCCCTTGGTAAATTGCAGCCCTTGGCTGTTGCTGTTTTAGTCGCAAGTGCATTACCTGCCATCGCAGATCATACCGATTTAGACCCTCTGGTGGTCACCGCGCCCAATATGGAGCAGCCGCTTACTGTCACCACCGACCCCAAAGCTCCACGCCAGCCCATCCCTGCCCATGACGGCGCTGATTTACTAAAAAACATTCCTGGCTTTTCCGTGATTCGTAAGGGCGGCACCGATGGCGACCCCGTCTTTCGTGGCATGGCAGCTTCACGCCTGAGTATTTTGCTGGATGGCGAGACCATTTTAGGCGGCTGCGGCAACCGTATGGATCCGCCCACCGCTTACGTTTTCCCCGAATCCTTTGACAGCGTGACCGTTCTCAAAGGCCCACAGAGCGTGAAACACGGCCCAGGCAACAGCGCAGGCGTGGTGATGTTTGAGCGCAGCACCCCCGACTTTTTTACCTCCCCCGTACACGGCTATGTCAGCGTTTTGGGCGGCAGCTTTGGCCGTAACGATCAAGTGGCTCAGCTGCAAGGCGGTGGCGAAAAAGGCTATGTTGAAATCAACGGCACGCGTTCTCAAGCCGACGACTACCGTGATGGCAATGGCGACAAAATTCACTCCAATTACGAGCGCTACAGCGGCAACACCGCTTTGGGTTTCACCCCCAATCGCGACACCAAAATTGAACTGACCGCCGCCAAGAGCGACGGCGAAGCCGCCTACGCCGACCGTAGCATGGACGGCTCCAAGTTTGACCGCACCAACCTAGGTCTAAGTTACAGCCAAAAAGACCTTTCGCCCTTGGTCAGCGAAGTCAAAGCCAAGATCTATCGCAACTACGTTGACCATGTAATGGATAACTACAGCCTGCGCACGGTAACGGCTACGCAAAGAAAAATGGTTTCCAACCCCGATCGCGATACCCTAGGCGGCAATATCGCCACTACCCTGACTTTTGATAAACACCTCAGCATGGATTTTGGTGCCGACTACCAGCAAAACCAGCACACCTTCCGCAGTGCCATGGCAATGATGCCAGGGAACGCGCAAGCCAATCCCGACTACAGCAGCAAGCCGCGCACCGATGATATGAATTTCAACACCGCTGGGCTGTACACCGAAGCGCATTATCACTTCCCTGGTGAGCACGGTATTCATGCGGGTTTGCGTGTGAATAAAGACGAAGCCGAAGATCAGCGCGCAGGCCGCACCACTTCTGGCCAAACCGACACCAACTGGCTGACCAGTGGCTTTGCCCGCTACGAACACCAGCTCGATAAAGCTCACCGCGCTTATGCAGGCTTGGGGCACAGCCAGCGCGCCGCCGATTTCTGGGAGCGCACGCGCAGTCCTGGCGGCACGGCCAGCACCTTTAATGTGAACCCTGAAAAAGTGACGCAGTTGGATGTGGGCTTGATTCACAGTGGCGACAGCGTGCGCGGCTCGATTTCGACCTTCTACACCTATCACGATGACTACATTTTGATCGAAAAAGTACCTACTGGCGTAAACGCGCGCAATATCCGCGCCACCACTTACGGTGCCGAAGCCGATGCTGCTTGGCAGTTTGCCCACCACTGGACTACCGATGCCGCTTTAAGCTTGGTGCGCGGTGAAAACCTCAGCGACAACCGCGCTTTGGGGCAAATCCCCGCGCACGAGCTGCGCTTAGGCTTAACCTACGACAACGGCCTGTGGTCCGCTGGGGCTTTAGGGCGCTTTGTTAACGAGCAAGACCGCGTAGCCCTAGGCCAAGGCAACATTGTTGGCCAAGACATCAGCGAAACCTCTGGCTTTGCCGTGTTCTCTTTGAACGCAGGCTATCGCATTCAGGAAAAACTGATTGTGACCGCTGGGGTGGACAACCTTTTTGATAAAAACTACGCCGAGCATCTATCCAAGGGCGATGCCAATGTCCTTGCTAACTCGGTCGCCAGCACCAAGGTGAATGAACTTGGCCGCAATATGTGGATGAAAGTGCAGTACAGCTTCTAAGTTTTTACAGGTTATAAGCCAATTCTTAAGCCGGGTTTCAAGGGGTTGTTTCTCCGTCTTAAGAGTTGGCTTTTTTATTGGCTCAATTTAGGTCGGTTTTTAATAAGGACCAGAGCGCCAGATCGACATCCTTGCCCATAAACTCCAGCTGTGCAGGCAAGACGCCCTCAAAATGAAAACCCAAACCTTGCAGCAAGGCATCCTGCGCGCTAGTGGAAACCAAGCGCATCTCCAAACGGTGCAAGTTCAGCTCATCAAAGGCAAAGCGCAGCAGCGCAGGCAGCACTTGCTGCATGGCAGGCAAACCCAATGCAGGTGTCAGCTCCCATTGCAGCTGGGCACTGCGCTGCATCCAGTTGATGCGCTGCAAACCGATGCGCCCAAGCAGCTGGCTGTCTTTCTCTGCCAACCAAAACGCCGCTTCGCGCGCCTCAAAACGCATGGCCATACGCCGCAGCTCATCGACCACGCGATGCACTTCGGTCAAGGGTGCACAAGGCACATGAGCGCACAGGCTTTCCTGCTGAAGCAAACCCATCAGCGCCTCTACGTCTTGCTCGGAGTTGGGCAAACGCAGCTGGTAGTCACCTAAAGTGAAGTTCCAATTCATACGCGGCCTCCTACGGATTTATTCAAATCTTGCGCGGGGTTATCAAACTCACCCAAACGCCCTGCTTTGGGCTTTTGCTTATCCAACACTAAATGATATTGCTCGACATCGGCAAAGCCTTCACCCACACGCCAGCCATCACGCAAGGTCGCACGCAGGCTAAAGCCTAACTGGTGCAGCATGGTTTTGATTTCGGGGTTTTGCCCTGCAATCCATTGATAGGCGAAATTGAAAATATGGTATTTGCTACCAAGGAAATCCATGGCGGTTTGCAGTGCCGTTTGGCGCTGCGCCAAGGCCAGACTTGGCAGGCCATCGACGCGCAGCATCAAACGCAGCCACGAAGGTTGCCAATCAAAGGCACTGACAATGCCCTGTACCTGGCCATCGACTTCCACCAGCCACATCATGCCGCGCTGCGTGGCGGCCATCTGCACGCTGTAATCGACCAGCTTGGTCATCGACTCGATGGCCGCAGGCGGCTTTTGCCCAGGTATTTCGGGCTTGGAATAAAGCTGAAATAAAATATCCGCGTCCTCATGCTGCAAGGGGCGCAAACGCCCACCCGCAAAGGGCAATTCAGGAGTAAATTTCATAGAAACCCCGACGGTAAAAAAGCCGCGATTATACGCAGGATTCAACCCGGCGTCTTGGCAACGCGAAAGAGGCGGAAGTGAAACTCTGGGGTAGTTTTGCTTTTAATTTCCTGCCAGTGCTGCGGCCAAAGGGGTGTGATCTGGCTTTCGTGTTCCACATACACCAGCGCGCCTTCCTTAAGCTGCAAGGCCGCAAGCGCAGCTTGCAACAAGCCTTGGCCAAAGGGCGGGTCTAAGAACACCAAGTCAAAATCGGCGGTAGAATTACTGGCCAGCCAAGCTAGGGCATCGCTGGTTACTACCTGCGCATTCTGGCACTGCAACAGGCGCAAGTTTTCTATAAGCTGCTTGGCAGCGACAGGGTGTTTTTCCACAAAGACTGCGCTTTTGGCACCGCGTGACAGCGCCTCCAGCCCCAGTGCGCCGCTGCCTGAAAAGCAGTCCAGCACCCGCTTGCCTTCGACCTCATACATCAGCCAGTTAAAAACCGTTTCACGAATACGATCTAGGGTTGGACGCAGGCCATCGAGCGCAGGAAAAGATAAGCGCCTTGAGCGCCATGTGCCGCCGATAATGCGCAATTGTTGGCTGGAAGTTTTACTCATAATGCAGACTTGACCGAAAAAAATGCAGGCTAAGGCAGGCGCCCGCGTTTGTCGATACTTCTGTGCCACTTCCCGCGCAGGCGCACTAAGGTGTTGGCTAGAAATAGTGTAGGATAGCGGCCTGTGATGATTCCGCTGGATATAGGTTATTCATGTTCGATTTTTTAAAACGCAAAAAAGACGCTGACGAACCCGCTGCCGAGGCCAACAGCGCGCCTTCGGTCGAGATTTTAGCGCCGCGTAAGTCTGGCCTGTTTACCCGCATGCGCCAAGGCCTAAGCCGCACGCGCAGCCAGCTCAATGATGGCATAGCCGATTTATTACTGGGCAAAAAAGCCATCGATGCCGATCTTTTGGAAGAGCTGGAAACGCAGCTGTTGATGGCCGATATCGGTGTCGAAACCACACAAGCAGTGATGGCTAAGCTCACTGCCAAAGTCAGCCGCAAAGAGCTTGGCAACTCCGACGCGCTCTATCATGCGCTGATTGAAGAATTACAAAGCATCCTCAAAGTGGTCGAGCGCCCGCTGCAAGTGAATACGGGGCAAAAACCCTATGTGATTTTAATGGTGGGCATCAACGGTGTGGGCAAGACCACCACCATCGGTAAACTGGCCAAACAGTTTCAGGCGCAGGGCAAAAACGTCATGCTCGCCGCAGGTGACACCTTCCGCGCCGCCGCTGTAGAGCAGCTGCAAGTCTGGGGCGAACGCAACAACGTGCCCGTCATTGCTCAGCACACAGGCGCAGACTCCGCCTCGGTGCTCTTTGATGCCCTGCAAGCCGCCAAGGCGCGCAACGTCGATATTTTAATCGCCGACACCGCTGGGCGTTTGCACACCAAAGACAACCTCATGCAAGAGCTGGAAAAAGTCGTGCGCGTCATGAAAAAACTGGACTTATCCGCGCCGCACGAAGTCATGCTGGTGCTGGATGCTGGCACTGGGCAAAACGCCATCAACCAAGCCAAACAATTTAAAGAAGCCGTAGGCGTTACAGGGCTGACCCTAACCAAGCTCGATGGCACCGCTAAAGGCGGGGTGATTTTTGCGTTGGCACAACAGCTTGCTATTCCGGTGCGCTTTGTTGGCATAGGCGAAGGCATAGATGACTTGCGCCCCTTTAATGCCCAGGACTTTACCAACGCCCTGTTTCAGCACGAACAGGCCGAATAAAAAGGAAGATGGCATGAGCATGGTGATTTTTGAACAGGTTAGCAAACGCTACGACAGCGGCAAAGATGCTCTAAGTGGCGTAAGTTTCGAGCTAAAAAAAGGCGAATTTGCCTTTTTAACAGGCCACAGTGGCGCAGGTAAAAGCACGCTGATGAAGCTGATTATGCTGATGGAACGCCCCTCGCGTGGGCAAGTTCATGTCGATGGCCAAAACCTCAATCGCCTGCCCTCTTATATGGTTCCTTACCACCGCCGCAAAGTGGGCGTGGTTTTTCAAAACCACCAGCTTTTATTCGACCGCAGCGTCTTTGATAACGTCGCTCTTCCGCTTTTAATTGCAGGCTACACCCCAGATGAAATTGGCCGCCGCGTGCGCGCCTCGCTCGATGCTGTGGGGCTTTTAGGCATGGAGCGACGCAACCCCGTTGAGCTATCAGGTGGGGAGCAACAGCGCGTAGGCATTGCCCGCGCCATAGTGAACAAGCCTCCGCTGCTGCTAGCCGACGAACCCACAGGCAACCTCGACCCCGAGCTGTCCGCCGAAATCATGAGTTTGTTCGCACGTTTGGGGCAGGTGGGCGTCACCGTGCTGATTGCCACGCACGACATTGATCTGGTCAAACGCATGGGACACAGACGCATCATTCTCGATCACGGCCAAATGCAAGGCGGCCGCCGCCAAGGAGCAGTTCATGGCTGAAAAACCCAAGGCTCAAACTGGGGCATCCTTACAACAAACCACCCTTGGCAAACAGTTTGCAGGCTGGGCTGCACACCACCAGTTGGTGGCCGTCGAAACCCTGCTCAAGCTGCTGCGCAACCCCATTGCCAGCGTGCTCACTTGGCTGGTGATTGCCATTTCTTTAACCCTGCCTGGCGCACTGTGGATGGCGCTGGATAACGCCCAACAGCTCAGCAGCCGTTTTCAAGAGTCAGGACGCATCACTTTGTACTTGCACGTCAACACCAGTGTCGATGCAGGTCGTAATCTCAGCCAAGAGCTGAAAAGGCTCAATAATGTCGCCAGTGTCGAGTTTATCGACGCCGACACAGCCCTAGCCGACTTCCGCGAGCACAGCGGCCTAGACAGCGCCTTGGATTTTTTAGAGGGCAATCCCCTACCATCTTTAATCTTGATAGAGCCGCGCCTAGGCCTAACGCCTGCGGCAACCGAATCCTTGCTAGCCAGCCTCAAAGCCTACCCTGAAGTCGATAGCGCGCAGGCCGATATGGCTTGGGTGGAGCGCCTGCGTGCCATCTTGGCTTTTAGTGAGCGCTTATTTACGGTGTTGGGCTTTTTGTTGGCTCTAGCCATTGTTCTGGTGGTGGGAAACACCATTCGCCTGGCCATAGCAGCACGCGTGGATGAGATTCGCGTGGTGAAACTGGTTGGCGGCACCAACGCTTGGGTGCGTCGCCCCTTTTTGTATACAGGCTTGTGGTACGGCATGATCGGCGGGCTGCTGGCGTGGCTGCTGCTTATCCTATGCTGGCTGCTGCTGCGCGGCCCGGTGGTCGAGATGGCGCAGCTTTATGGCTCCAGCTTCAGCCTAAAGCCCCTCTCCGCAGTAGCGGCCTTAGTGCTCTTGGGCGCAGCCATGCTGCTGGGCTGGCTCGGTGCTTGGTGGTCGGTGAGCCGCCATTTAGGGGAAATAGAACCCTAGCCACTAAACTTTTTCACCCTGTTGCAGTCTGAAACTGCGGTGCTAGAATCAGCTTCCGTTATTTTCTAGCACGGCTTAGTTTTGTGGTTAGGAGTAAAAAAATGTCTCGATTACCCGCTATTTACGCACTGACTCCAGGCGCCAATTTAGAGTCCTATCTGGCGACCATCAGCGGCATTCCTGTGCTTAGCGTCGAAGAAGAACGCGAGCTCACCCATCGTCTGCATTATCAGCAAGATTTAGAAGCGGCACGTTTATTGGTGATGTCGCACCTACGTTTTGTCGTCCATATTGCGCGCAGCTACTCAGGCTATGGCTTAAACCAGGCCGACCTTATCCAAGAAGGCAACGTAGGCTTAATGAAAGCGGTAAAACGCTTCAACCCTGAAGTGGGTGTGCGCCTAGTGTCCTTTGCTGTGCATTGGATTAAGGCCGAGATTCACGAGTTTATTATTCGCAACTGGCGCATCGTTAAAATTGCGACCACCAAAGCGCAGCGCAAGCTGTTCTTTAACCTGCGCAGCCAGAAAAAACGCTTAGGCTGGCTTAGCCAAGATGAAGCTCAATCCATCGCCGCCGATTTGGGCGTAGAAAAGCGCACCGTCTTTGAAATGGAAGGCCGCTTGCACTCTCACGATACTGCCTTTGATGCAGGCGTGGATGACGACGATGAAACCGCCAGCCAAGCCCCTGCTTATTATCTTGAAGACAAAAGCGCCGACCCAGCTTTGCAAGTCGAAAGCAACAACTTCGAGCAAGACAGCAACGACCGTTTGCACATGGCCTTGGCCAACCTCGATGAGCGCAGCCGTGATATTTTGCAAAAACGCTGGTTGAACGACGACAAAGCCACACTGCACGACTTGGCTGCTACCTACGGTGTCTCGGCGGAGCGCATCCGCCAGCTGGAGCAAAACGCCATGAAAAAACTCAAGGGCGCACTGGTCGCCTAATTCCCTTTTTTCCCCATCGGATGCCCAACGGGCGTCGCTACGATATTCGCGGTCTGAAATTCACATGACGCCGAAATACCGCAGGCGCGGCCAAGGCAAAAAAGCCCTGCATGCAGGGCTTTTTTGCGTTCGAGCTTAGGATTTACCGTTACTACCGCGCATAGCATCGAAGAAATCGTCGTTGGTTTTGGTTTGACGCAGTTTATCGAGCAAGAACTCGATGGCCTGTACGTCTTCCATTTCAGACAACAATCGACGCAAGATCCACAAGCGTTGCAAGGCTTGTTCATCGTACATCATGTCTTCACGGCGAGTGCCAGAACGGCGAATGTTGATGGCGGGGTAGGTGCGCTTTTCGGCGATCTTACGATCCAGATGCAGCTCTTGGTTGCCTGTCCCTTTGAACTCTTCGTAAATCACTTCGTCCATCTTCGAGCCCGTATCCACCAAGGTGGTGGCGATGATGGTCAGTGAGCCGCCCTCTTCAAGGTTGCGCGCCGCACCAAAGAAGCGTTTGGGTTTTTCCAAAGCGTTGGCATCCACACCGCCTGTTAACACTTTGCCCGATGATGGAATCACCGTGTTGTAGGCACGCGCCAAGCGAGTGATGGAGTCGAGCAGAATCACCACATCACGTTTGTGCTCAACTAAGCGCTTGGCGCGCTCAATCACCATTTCCGCGACCTGTACGTGGCGAGAGGGTGGCTCGTCAAAGGTTGAGGCTACCACTTCACCGCGCACGGAGCGCTTCATCTCGGTGACTTCCTCTGGACGTTCATCGATCAAAAGCACAATCAGATAACATTCGGGATTATTGCGCGCGATAGACTGTGCAATGGTTTGCAGCAGCATGGTTTTACCCGCTTTGGGCGGTGCGACAATCAAGCCACGCTGGCCTTTGCCAATGGGAGCGACCAAATCCAACACGCGTGAGGATAAATCTTCAGTGGAGCCGTTTCCCATCTCCAACACCAAGCGCTTTTCAGGAAAGAGCGGGGTCAGGTTTTCAAACAATACTTTGTTTTTGGTGCTTTCAGGCTTATCGCCGTTGATGCTATCAACCTTAAGCAGGGCAAAATAACGCTCGCCTTCTTTGGGTGGGCGAATCTTACCGACCACCTCATCGCCTTTACGCAAGTTAAAGCGACGAATCTGACTGGGAGAAACGTAAATATCATCAGGGCCCGCTAAATAAGAGCTGTTGGCACCACGCAAAAAGCCGAAGCCGTCTTGCAGTATTTCCAGCACGCCGTCGCCGTGGATGTCTTCACCGCCTTTGGCGTGGTGTTTCAATATGGCGAAAATAATATCTTGCTTACGGGTGCGGCTAACGTTTTCAAGTTCCATTTCCTTTGCAATATCAAGGAGTTCGGGAACCGACTTCAGTTTTAGATCAGAAAGATTCATAGAGGTAGGATTGTGTTATGACTGTTAAGGATGTGAGTTTTAGAGCGGACAAGCAGAATAATGAGGGCTGGCGACGCCAGAGAGTGCAGACTATAGACCCATCTACGGAAAGATGTCCACTAAAACAAACGTGTTTTCCACGCCTGCTTTAGTGACAGAGTGCATAAAAAACTTACAAGGCCTGATTAATAAAGGCAGAAAGTTCCGATTTACCCATGGCGCCAATCTTGGTGGCCTCCACTTGGCCGTTGCGGAACAGAATTAAAGTCGGGATAGAACGAATGCCAAACTTGGGCGCAGTGGCGTCGTTATCATCGATATTGAGCTTGGCGACTTTCAGCTTGCCTGCGTATTCCACCGCAATTTCTTCCAATACAGGTGCAATCATTTTGCATGGGCCACACCACTCTGCCCAAAAATCAACCAGCACAGGCACATCAGAACCCAGAACATCAGCCTCAAAAGAGCTATCGGTCACGGTTAAAATATTGGCGCTCATGTGTTTTCCTCGTAATAAAAACCAAATTAGCGGCACGCTTTGTACCGCTTTAAGGGTGGCAATCATAAAACAGGACTGGACGAATACCAAGGATGCCTGCATAGTTTGGCGAGTTTTTCTTTCCGTTGTTGTTATGAGCATTAGAACAAGAAATAAACGCATCTTAGCGGCCGTAGACATTGGCTCAAACAGCATTCATATGACCTTGGCAAAAAAAAAACCTGCTGGCTTTCAGATTCTGAAACGCCTAGGGCGCAAGGTGCAGCTGGCTGCGGGCCTGAATGACGTCCACCAACTCTCGCAAGAAGCCAAGCAGCGTGGTTTGGCCTGCCTTAGAGAAATTGCCCACGAGCTACCCGAGCTGGATGCTCAGCAAATCCAGATCGTTGCTACCTGTGCTCTGCGTCAAGCACATAATCGCGCCGAGTTCATTGATGAAGCCGAGCAGATTTTAGGGCATCCTATCGAGCTGATTAGTGGCGAAGAAGAAGCCAGCCTCATTTATTTAGGCGCCGCCAAAGCCACCCTTTGTCCAGAGCGACATTTGGTGATTGATATTGGCGGTGGCAGCACCGAGCTCATTGTCGGCGATGGCTTACAACCCTTGCTGCTAAAAAGCGTGGAGCTGGGCTGCGTGCATTTTAGCCAACATTTCTTCGCGCAAAAAATCATCAATGCGGCGCATTTTGATCAGGCCATCGAGGCCGCTCGCACAGTCCTGGCCCCTTTAGCTACGCCCATGCAACAACTAGGTTGGCAGCGCGTCAGCGGCACATCTGGTACCGTACACGCGGCAACACAGGTGTTGCAGAAACAAGGTTTAACCTCTGATTTAACGCGTACGGGGCTGGAGCAACTGCGCAGCCAGTTGTGCGCGCAGGGGCATGTGGATGCCATTGATTTCGCTGGTCTAAAAGCCGAGCGTCGCTCGATCTTTGTTGGCGGTGTAGCGATTTTACTGGCGCTCTTCTCTACGCTTGGCATAGAGAAGATGCACTATGTGGATGCCGCCTTACGCGAAGGCGTGTTGTGGCGGCTGGCAGAGCTTAACGGTTAAGCCAGAGCGCGTACTGCTTCGCGTAATACGTCAGAATGCCATCGGCTCCTGCGCGCTTGATGCAAAGCAAAGACTCGTGCATGACGGCCTCATCATTTAGCCAGCCGTTTTGCGCGGCGGCTTTATGCATGGCGTACTCACCGCTGACCTGATAAACAAAGGTCGGCACCTGGAACTCGTCCTTCACTCTGCGCACGATATCCAAATACGGCATACCAGGCTTTACCATCACCATATCCGCGCCTTCGGCCAAATCGAGCGCCACCTCGTGCAATGCTTCGTTGCTGTTGGCGGGGTCCATTTGGTAGGTTTTCTTGTCGGCCTTGCCCAAATTGGCGGCGGAGCCTACGGCATCACGAAATGGACCGTAATAAGCCGAAGCGTACTTGGCGGAATACGCCATGATGCGGGTATTCACAAAGCATTCTTCTTCTAGTGCGCGGCGAATATCACCAATACGCCCGTCCATCATGTCAGAAGGCGCGACGATATCCGCACCCGCCTCGGCATGAGAGAGCGCCTGCTTTACTAGCGTCTCCACGGTGCGGTCATTGAGCACATAGCCGTCGCTGTCGATGATGCCATCCTGCCCATGAGTGGTGAATGGATCGAGCGCCACATCGGTAATCACACCCATCTCAGGCACCGCATCTTTAATGGCACGCACCGCACGCTGCACTAAACCATTGGGATTATAGGCCTCTTCGGCAAATTCCGATTTGGCGCTGGCAGGCGTTACCGGAAAAAGCGCTACCGCAGGCACACCCAGCTTGTGTAGCAATTTTACTTCGGCCACCAGCAGATCGATGGACAGGCGTTCAATACCTGGCATAGAGGCAATGGCTTCACGTTCCTGATGGCCTTCCAACACAAACACAGGGTAAATCAAGCTGTCGGTGGTAAGCTGCGTTTCGCGCATCAAACGGCGCGAGAAATCATCACGGCGCATACGACGCAAGCGAGTTTCAGGAAAAAAGCGTTGAGCATCATTAAAAGCCATGAGATTTCTCCAAGGTGGGCAAAACTGCGCGCATTCTAACGGATTTATGCGTCGTTTTCTTGTTTTAGCCACCGAAATGCCCAGAAAATACCACCATCAATAAGAGCGCAGGCTGCGCCCATTTAGGATGAACTATGTCGGAACCGAGCACCGCCCAAAGCAAAGAGCTGCAAATGGCTCTGAGTTTTTTCCATCAGATTCCTTTTAATCGCCACCTAGGGCTTGAGCCCACGCTGCTGAGCGAGGAGCGCTGTGAATTTCGTATGCGCATGAAAGACGAGCTGATTGGCAACTGGGTACGCGGCATTTTGCACGGTGGCGCGATCTCGACCGCCTTGGATGTTACAGGCGGAGCGATGGCCTTTATTTCCTCATGGCGACGCATGGAAGAAAAAAACATCCCCATGGCCGAACGCCAACGCATTATGGCGCGCATGGGCACTATTGATATGCGCGTGGATTTCTTAAAGCCGGGTATTGGGCAGGAATTTATTGCCAGCGCCGCCTTACTGAGAGTGGGCAGCAAGGTGGCGGTCACGCGCATGGAGTTGCACAACGAAGCAGGCGTGTTGATTGCCGCAGGCACAGCCACTTATTTATGTGGCTAAAAAAAGCCCAACACGGATTAGGTGTTGGGCTGCTTTGATTTTAACCGTAATGATTATTTAGCTAAAATCTTCTGCACACCAGTGCGTGAGCCGAGGAATAAAATATCCGCAGGGCGGCGCGCGAACAGGCCGTTGGTAACCACGCCAGTAATTTGATTTAGACGATTTTCCAAATACATGGCGGAATCGACGAAAATGTTATGTACATCGAGAATTTGATTGCCGTAATCGGTAACCACGCCTTCACGATACACAGGATCGCCACCTAGACGCACGAGTTCACGCGCGACATAAGAGCGCGCCATGGGTACAACTTCAACAGGCAGAGGGAATGTGCCTAAGCGATCGACCATTTTGCTTTCATCGGCGATGCAGATAAATTGGCGTGCGACCGCAGCGATAATTTTTTCACCCGTTAACGCCGCACCACCGCCTTTAATCATTTCCAAATAACGGTTGATTTCATCCGCGCCATCGACATAAAAATAAACATTATCGATGGAGTTTAAATCAAATACTTCGATGCCATGTTTGCGCAAACGCTCGGCGGAAGCTTCTGAGCTCACTACCGTGCCTGCAAACTTATCTTTATGAGCAGCCAAGGCATCAATAAAATAATTAACGGTTGAGCCTGTGCCAATACCAACAACGGTGTCTTTTTCTAGGTGTGGAAGAATATAAGCAACAGCCGCTTCAGAGGCGTCTTTCTTCATTTGATCTTGAGTCATTTCGTATAAACCTCATGGCATTCGTTACAGAAAATGGTTTAGTTGCAAAGTATAAGTGCTGTTGCGCTACAATGCCCGCTTCTTGTGCGTTTGCACCGACTTTTTTTACTTTGCTAGGATCCCGCTATGCTAACCGATTACCTGAAAAAGACTCTTGCTGCGCGTGTTTACGATGTCGCCATCGAAACGCCGCTGCAAATTGCCCCGTTTTTATCGGAGCGCTTAGGTAATCGAATTTGGATTAAACGCGAAGATCTCCAGCCTGTGTATTCGTTCAAATTACGCGGCGCCTACAACAAAATGGTGCAACTGAGCGAAGACGAAAAAGCCTTAGGGGTAGTGACGGCTTCTGCGGGCAATCACGCTCAGGGCGTGGCTCTTTCTGCGCAAAAGCTTGGCATCAAAGCCACCATCGTTATGCCGCGCACCACCCCCGACATTAAAGTGCGCGCCGTCAAAGCTCGCGGTGCCAGAGTGGTGCTACAGGGCGACTCCTTCGACGAAGCCTTTGCACATTCACAAAAGCTTGTCGAAGAAAAAAGCATGACCTATGTGCACCCTTACGACGACCCCGATGTCATCGCAGGCCAAGGCACGGTGGCCATGGAAATTCTTCGCCAGCTCAGCGGCCCAATTGACGCGGTGTTTATTCCTGTGGGTGGCGGTGGTTTGGCGGCGGGGATGGCGGCCTACATCAAAGCACTGCGCCCTGAAATCAAAGTTGTGGGCGTGGAAAGCACCGAGTCCGCTTGTTTGGCTGCGGCTCTTGCCGCCAAAGAGCGCGTCGTGCTACCGCAAGTTGGCATCTTTGCCGACGGTGTGGCCGTAGCGCAAATTGGCAAAAACACCTGGGAGCTGTGCAAAGACTATGTGGATGAAGTCATCACCTGCACCCCTGATGAAATCTGCGCAGCCATCAAAGATATTTACGACGACATGCGCGCCATCAGTGAGCCTGCGGGCGCACTGGGCTTGGCGGGTGTAAAAAAATACATCGAACGAGAAGGCGAGCAAGGCCAGAACTTGGTTGCCATTTTAAGCGGTGCCAACGTCAACTTTGACCGCCTGCGCTACATCTCCGAGGTCGCCGAAATCGGCGAAGGTCGCGAAGTGATTCTGGCTGTCACCCTACCTGAGCAACCTGGCAGCTTTGCGCGTTTTTGCAGCCTGATCGGCAAGCGCCCCATCACCGAGTTCAACTACCGCTACAGCGATGCCAGCAGCGCGCAAATCTATGTCGGCATCAAAGTAAGTGGCGAGCCAGGCGCGCGTCAGGCTCTGCTCGATGAGCTCAAAGCCGAGCAATACCCCGTGCTCGATATTACCGACGACGAGCTGGCCAAATACCATATCCGCCATATGGTGGGTGGGCACACGCCTGCCAGCGTCAATGACGAGCGCGTTTATCGCTTTGAGTTTCCAGAGCGCCCTGGCGCTTTGCTGAATTTCTTACGCAAGCTCGGCAAACAGTTCAATATTTCGCTGTTCCACTACCGTAACCACGGCGCGGCTTTTGGCCGAGTACTGGTTGGGCTGCAAGTCGCCGAAGACAAACAA
>JBDKHD010000185.1:0-3117 GCA_039797885.1 Pseudomonadota bacterium | reverse complement strand
GCCCCAAGTTTTTTCGATAGCCGCCGCGATTGCGCCAGTGGGTGCGCCACCTGCTTTAGGAGCGAGGCTGTGCCAAAAGAAAGTGTGGTTCCATACTTGCGCGGCAT
The DNA here is from genome assembly GCA_039797885.1 of Pseudomonadota bacterium. Classification (GTDB taxonomy): domain Bacteria; phylum Pseudomonadota; class Gammaproteobacteria; order Pseudomonadales; family Oceanobacteraceae; genus Venatoribacter. The sequence continues at coordinate 3,010 of JBDKHD010000185.1, read as the reverse complement.
TATTAAAAATACCGCCCGTTGAAGACTTGATGATTTGCTCTAGGGTTTTGCCTTCAAACTCAGTGCCAGGAACCAGATTGTTCAGGTTGGTTACATAGGCATTGTGGTGTTTGCCGTGGTGAAACTCTAAGGTTTCAGCAGAAATATAGGGTGCCAATGCGTCTTTTGCATAGGGCAGGGCAGGTAGTTCAAAAGCCATAATAATTCTCCATCAAGATTTAGGTTTAACGGTTATGCCAATTCACGGTGCGCAATCATAGCACCCCTATCCCCAAGGTGCTATTTGCCTACCCTTATTTTGGTAGTTTCTTCTTGCATAATTTTTCTTGGTTAAGGCAAAATTCTGTTGCATCGTATAAAGCTTGTTATACTGCCGCATCAAAATTACGCCTACTACATGGAGCCAAAATGGATAAGAATCAAGAGCCCATTCTCACCGATTTAACGCTTTCTCCCGAAGAATTAGCCATGCGCCAAAGACAGGCGACAGCTCAGGTGCGCAAGCCCACCGTTGCACGCACCAGCTCTGCTGCGGATAACGGCTCCAAACAGACTTTGGCGGCGGTGGCATTGATATTTGCGGTGCTCGCGGCATCCGGTTCAGGTTACTTGTTTTTAGAGCTGCAAAAGCTGCAACAAGACATAAGTGGCAGCAAAACCGTGCTGGAATCGCAAACACAAAACTTATCGGTGCTAAACGATAAGCTGTCGGTGACAGGCGAAAACGCCAATCTATCCGTCGATGCGCTGAAAATTCAAATTACCCAGCTCAATGAGGAAGTGCTGCGCCTACAAGAAAATGGCAAAAAGGATCGCGCTGATCTCAATGTTGCCAGTAAAGACGTACAAGGATTAAAAAACGCTGTGGCTCAAGCTACGGAAGCACAAGGCAACAGCGATAAGAAAAATGTTGAGCAAGACGAAGCCGTGGCGGATCTGAAAAAACGCCTCGGGCAAAACGAGGCGCAGCTTAAAGCCTTGCCAGAAATGGATCTGCGTTTGGCACAGCAGTCGGATAGTATTTCCGGCTCACAAAAAGACCTTGCCGCCCTTAAAAAAGAGATTGCTGCCTTAAAGAAAGTCGATACGGCGGTTTTGCGTGCGCAGTTGGATGAGCTTAGCGCGCGCGTCGATCGTTTACAGGCGGCCAGTTCAGGAGTGAAGTAATGCCGCAGCTAAGCTTGCGCGCCGATGCCAAGTTAAAACAAGCCTTGGCGCATGCTTTGGCGTCCACGCCAACTCCCTCGCCCACTCCCATAGTGGCGTGGCAACTCGGGCAGCTCTGCGATACCCCCAGCTGCGCCTTTTTTATAGGCTATCAGTGTGCGCTGCGCCATCTGGATCCGAGCCTTTCTCCTTCTGCGTGGGCGGCTTTTGCTGTTTCAGAAAAAGGCGTGAAATCCCCTTATGAGATGCACAGCACCTATCACAGCACGTACAGGCATCTACAGGGTGAAAAGTCTTTTCTGCCTTGGCCGCCTTCAGGCTTGGATTGCCTGTATCTGATGCTGCGCGAGGGCGAGGAATTAGTGGTTTTGCGTTTACCAAAAGAGGCCATTGCTCAGTTGGAATTAAAAGCCCCCAGCACTGTGCCGCTTATGCCAGCGTTGCCGCATCGTGCTTTTAGTTTTGATTTAACCTTGCCCCATGATTACCTGTACTGCCGCAATGCGCAGCAGCAAGTGAATAAACCGTTTCGCTATTTTGAAGATGTGCATGTGGCTTTGGCACTGGCCGGGTGGCTTAGCCGCGTTGCGCAGCAAAGCCTGGATGCACAGGTGCAAGCCTTGCAGGCCGCCTTCACGGCGGCGCCGCGCTATTTCACGCTAGAGAGCATGCAGGCTCTGGAGGATTTATTGCAGGCGCTGGAGCAGGCCGCCCAAGCCTTGTCACAATCAGAGCGCCAAGACTGGCAAAGAGACAGTCAGCTGCTGAAGTTTACGGCGGTGATACGGCAAAAAATCAAGGCTCAGTTGCTTAAATAAGTGCGTACGGTCACGGATGAGCTGTTGAAGTTGACGTTACTGGGTGTGTTGCTTTGCAAGCGTGAGCTATCGGTGCTGTTGGTGGCGATTTTATTTTCGCCAAGGCTTACGGGCGTTTCAGGCTCTTGTTGATCCAGCTCAGGGGTTTCGATGCTGGATTTTGCCATGTCTTTATTCAGCAAGCGCGGAATTTGAATGCTTTGTGACGTGCTGCGGTTGTAGCGCAAAGCGCTGCTGTAATCGTAGTGATGGGTGCGTTCTTTGGCTTCTTCAATGGCGCGGAAAATGTCGTTGGAATAATACTCGTCATCCAGCACCTTGCCTGCCTGAGCAGACAATGCAGCGAGTAAACAAAGTGCACCAAGTAACGCTTTCATCGGACTGCCCTCAGAGCATTACTTCTTGGGAGGGTTGTAGAGTTCGACTTTGCTCACATGCGAGCCGTGCACGTCTGTGACCTTAGAAGCCCCCAAGGTATTGGCGTTGTGGCCATAGCGGGTTTCTTTGCCATTGACGCCTTCGATGCTGACATACTTGTCGGTGGACTCGGCACTTTTTACATAAACCACACCTTCTGGATTATCGACTTTACGCGGCGCTAGAGCGTTAGGATGGCTGGTGGCCTGAGTTTGCGTTTCTTGTATCGAGTCGCTGCGGTTGCTGCGGTCTAAGGCTACATCTTTGATTGGTTGCTGAGCTTCAGCGGCAGCGGCTTCCCCCGCAGCGGTAGGCCCCATGGCGCCTTCAATTACCGTGCTGTCCATTTCGGGGTTGGCCAGTTTTGCAAAAGAGAAGCTTTTGGCGGTAGTGCGGTTATACCAGCGCGCACCGACAAAATTGGTATTGGTTGGGTTGCGCTTGGCGGCGGTAACGGCCTCATCGACATCGGTTGAGTAGTAGGCCTCGTTCATCACGGCTTTCTTTTTAGCGGGCGCAGGTAGATGTTTGTCTTGCTGAGCGTGAGCCACAAAAGTTGCACCAAGCAAGATGCTCAGAGCAAGGAGGCCGTGGCGCAGCGGTGAGGT
>JBDKHD010000184.1:0-11545 GCA_039797885.1 Pseudomonadota bacterium | reverse complement strand
CGATGCTTCGCACGCAAGCGTTAGCAGCGACGCCGATGAAGCTTTTATTTTGGTGGATACCGCCAGCGAAAAAGTATCGGGTTTGCGCCATTTGAATGAGTGCATGGCTTTGAGCTTGGTGCGTTTTTTTCGTTATGTGACCGACGATGCTTTTAAGCCCACACGCATTCATTTTACCCACAGTGCGCCCGCACAAACCTCTGAGCATCAACGTATTTTCGGCTGCGAATTGCGCTTTGGCCAAAATGAAAATCGGATTTATTTTTCCAAAACCCTGCTGGATTTGCCGTCCTTCCACGCCGAGCCTGAGCTGTTGCAGCTGCATGAAAAACTTGCCATTGAGCATGTGGCCAAGCTGGAGCGCCAAGACATCGTTAGCCGTGTGTATCGTGTTTTTGGCGAGGTGCTCGAAACAGGGCAGGTGAGCCTTGAAGACGTAGCGGCGCACTTGGGTATAAAAGCGCGCACTTTGCGTACACGTTTGGCCGAAGCGGGTACGAACTTCAACCAGCTTTTGGCGAATTATCGCTGCAATTTGGCCAAACGCTTGCTGGCCAGTACCGACGAAAGCATCGATGAAATTGTGTACTTAACGGGCTTTTCTGAACCCAGTACCTTTTATCGCGCCTTTAAACGCTGGACGGATCAAACGCCCATCGAATACCGCAACCAAAAACGCCAGCAAGGTTAGCATCGGCTCTTAAAGAATCTCTGCGCTTGGCCGATACAGCTTAAAAGCACAATGCAGAGGTTCATATGGCTATTCAAATCACCCCATCCCTATTCTCTCCCAGCCTGAATACGGCTGCAAAATCCGCCAAGGCGCAAACTGGGCAGTCTGTGGTTTTGGATAATCTCGCCAAGGCCATGCCTGGTGTAATTAAGGCGACCGAAAAACAAAGCCCAGAAGACACCGCCAACAACATCCTTAAGCATGTGCAAAAGGGCTTGGATCAGCTTAGAAGCCAAGGTGCCAGTGATGAGCGCATCAAAGAGCGTTTGCAAGCGGCGCGCGATGGCATTGAAAAAGGCTATGCCCAAGCAACCGATATGCTCAAAGGTTTGGGGCTAATGGACGATGATTTGCAAGGGCAAATAAACGCGGGGCGCAAGCTGGTAGACACGGGGCTTGATCGCCTTGCCTCGCGCCCAAAAAACACCGAGCAAGCCCTGCCTGTGAAAAGCTCCAGCCTAGCCGTCGCCAATTCTTTGAGCATGCAGGTGTTAACCCGTGAGGGCGATCGCGTCACTGTGAGTTTTGCGCAGGCCAAAGGCGGCGCTTTTGCACAAACGGATACCAGCTTTTCCGCGTCAGGATTTTCTCAGCAGAGCTGGAGCATGAGTGTTGAAGGTCACTTAAATGACGATGAGAAAAAAGCACTCGGTAGTTTGTTTAACGATGTGCAGGATTTAAGTGAGCGTTTCTTTGCAGGCGATATTGGCCAAGCCTTGGATAAGGCGATGAACCTAGGCTTTGATGGTAAACAGCTCGCCTCGTTAAGCCTGAATCTGTTGCAGCAAAGCCAGTTCACCAGTGTCAGTCCTTATAAGCAGGTGCAAGAGCTGCCTACGCCTGAGCTGGAAAGCTTAAAAGCGCCTTTGGCCTCTTATGTGGACAGCTACATTAAGGCCTTGTATAAAGCCCAGCCTTTGGCCGAACCCGCTAACGCCTTTCAAGACTTGGTACAAAAACTCTTGCCAACCGAAACCCGCATGCCTGCGTGGAAAGCCTTTCACGATGGCCTCAATGATTTAGCGGCACTGTTTCCGTTAAGTGCGGTTAGCAAACCCAGCACGCCCGCGTAATTTGGAGCGCGCTTAGTCACGGGTTACACTGGCGCAAAATTTTTTAAGGTAACTTTGTGGCATTAGTTCTTTTCGGCACCGAAGGCTGCCATCTTTGTGAGGAAGCTCAGGCGCTGCTTTTGGCGTTGCCTGCACCCTTAAACTGCGATCTGTATTTGGAAGATATTGCTGCTTCAGAGCAGATGGTAGAGCGCTATGGCGTGCTGATTCCTGTGCTCTTGCACGAAGACAGCCAAACCGAGCTGCGCTGGCCTTTTGACCAGGCACAACTGCTGGCATGGCTGCGTGAAAAGCGCTGCCTTTTAGCGTAAAAAGGCCAATTACTTGGCCTTTTACTTAGTCTGCTGAAACTCACTTACGCCTAGTAAAACTGCATGGCGCAGCGTTTCGTTGCACAATAAGCAGACCGTCGATGGCCTGGACGGCCATCGTCGAGCCCCCAAGGATGGGTTTACGGCGTGTCTGCGAATTGTGTGACGAAAGATAGCCTGCGTCATAGGGTTGGCTATCACGCTAAGGCCAATTACTTGGCCTTTTTCTTATCCTCGATAACCCATTTACCATTGTGATAGAAGGCGGCAAAGCCTGTGGCCTTGCCGTCTTTTTCGCCATTGACGTATTGCTCTTTGGTTTTACGGCTGTAGCGAATCACCGTGGCGTTGCCTTCGCTGTCGTGCGTTGGGGCATCCAGCAGGTAATGGTATTTTTGCGGCAAAATGCCACGGTAGGGCAGCAATTCCTTCACCAAAGGCGCGCGTGTTTCGCGTTTTTTGGGGAATTGGCTGGCCGCAAGGAATAAGCCTGTTGCCCCGTCGCGCAGCACATAGCTGTCATCGACTTTTTGGCATTTGAGCTCAGGCATGGCGATGGCGTCCATTTTGGGCGGCGCGGCCTCACCGTTTTTCAAGAGTTTGCGGGTATTGCCACAAGCGGCATTGGTGCAGCCAAAGTATTTGCCAAAACGGCCTGATTTCAGCTGCATATCACTGCCGCATTTATCGCACTCAAGGCTTGGGCCTTCGTAGCCTTTGATTTTGAAATGGCCTTGTTCGATTTCAAAGCCAGAGCAATCTGGGTTATCGCCGCAGATGTGAACTTTGCGCGAGTCATCGAGCAAATAGCTTTCCATGGCGGTGCTGCACTTGGGGCAACGGCGCTTGTTGCGCAGCAGGCGGCTTTCGGCTTCTTCGTCGTCGTCGGCGTGCGCGGCTTCGCTGCCAGGCACGAGGTTCAGGGTTTGGGTGCAGCGCTCTTTGGGTGGCAGTGCGTAGCCCGAGCAGCCCAAGAACACGCCTGTAGAGCCTGTGCGAATCTGCATGTGGCGGCCGCAACTTGGGCAGGAAATATCGGTATCAACAGGGTTGTTGGGGCGCATACCGTCGCTGTCTTGTGCGGCGTCGAGCTTGGATTTAAAGCCTTTATAAAAATCATCCAATACCGCTTTCCAGTTGCTGTCGCCTTCGGCAATGTGGTCAAGCTTTTCTTCCATGTTGGCGGTAAAGCTGTAGTCCATTAGATCATCGAAGTTTTCCACCAAGCGGCTGGTTACAATGTCGCCCATTTTTTCGGCGTAGAAACGGCGATTTTTTAGGCTAACGTAGCCGCGCTCTTGGATGGTGGAAATAATAGAGGCGTAAGTGGATGGGCGGCCAATACCGCGCTTTTCCAGCTCTTTAACCAAAGCCGCCTCGGAGTAGCGTGGCGAGGGCTTGGTAAAGTGTTGCTTAGGTTCAATCTCAAGAAGCTTGAGCTGCTCTTTTTCTTTGACGTCAGGCAAGAGCACGTCTTCGTCGCTTTTGCTCTGTGCGCTCAATACTTTTAAATGGCCGTCAAAACGCATCACACGGCCACGCGCTTTAAGCTCGAAATCGCCTGCGCTGACGGTGATGGCCGAGCTGGTAAATTCGGCATCGGTGACTTGGCAAGCGACAAAGCGCCGCCAGATTAGGTCGTACAGCTTTTGCGCATCGGGTTCGACGCTGCCTAGGTCGGCGGCTTTGAGCTTAACGTCCGAGGGGCGAATGGCTTCGTGCGCTTCTTGTGCGCCTTCTTTACTGCTGTAAAGGCGAGCTTGCTCGGGCAAATAGGCTGCACCGAGGTGTTTGCCAATGTAGCCGCGCACACTCTCTAAGGCTTCTTGGCTTAGGTTGGTGGAGTCGGTACGCATGTAGGTGATAAAACCACCTTCGTACAGGCGCTGCGCCAAGGTCATGGTTTTCTTCACGCTAAAGCCCAAACGGGTGCTGGCCGCTTGTTGCAAGGTGGAGGTAATAAAAGGCGCGGCGGGTTTGGAGCTGGTGGGCTTGTCTTCACGCTTGGAGACGATAAAGCTTTGAGGTTGCAGCTTGGCCAAAAGTGCGGTGGTATCGGCTTCGTTGGTGGGACGGAACTCTTCGCCTTTAAAACGGCTGACTTGCAAACGCAGCGCTTCCCCCGTTTTTGGGGTGCTGGTTTGCGCAAAGGCTTCCCAGTATTCCTCGGAAATAAAGGCACGGATTTCACGCTCACGTTCAACAATCAAACGCACTGCCACCGATTGCACGCGCCCAGCAGATAGGCCGCGCGCGACTTTGCTCCACAATAAGGGCGACACCATAAAGCCGACAACGCGATCGAGAAAACGGCGTGCTTGTTGGGCATTCACGCGGTTCATGTTCAGCTCGGAGGGCTGTTCAAAGGCCTGCTGAATGGCTTTTTTGGTGATTTCGTTGAACACCACGCGGCGATACGTTTTGTTTTTATTACCGATGATTTCTTTTAAGTGCCAGGCGATGGCTTCCCCTTCGCGATCCAAGTCGGTTGCGAGGTAGATTTGGTCGGCGTCTTTGGCGAGTTTTTGCAGCTCATCGACCACTTTTTCTTTGCCTGGCAGCACTTGATAGTGCGCTTCCCAGCCGTGCTCTGGGTCCACGCCCATGCGGCCAATCAGCTGCTCATGGGCTTTGTCGTTTTTGTATTGGGCTTTTTCTTGCGCGCTCATTTTGCGTGTCAGCGCCGCTTGCTTGGCGCGTTCTTTGGCGTCGCTCGGAGTGGCAGAGCCAGATACGGGTAAGTCACGCACATGGCCAACGCTCGACTTTACGATAAAGTCGTTGCCTAGGTATTTGTTGATGGTTTTCGCCTTGGCGGGTGATTCCACAATCACCAATGATTTTCCCATAATGAGCTGCTTTGCCTTGTGTGAGACGCTTAAAACCGACACTTTATAGTGAGTCATGCCTTTGCGGTCAAGTGCGGCTTGGATTTTGGCCTTTGGGTAGGGCGTGCTAGCCTTAGCTTTTAGACGGTGCAACGAGTAGTGCAAGATGGTCGCAAGCCTTGGCAATTTACTGATGTTAACCCTGCTGGTGGGCGCGGGGCTGCTGCTGTTTTTGTGGTGGGCAAGGCGCTTGCAATCTCGTTTTGCACGCCAAGATCAGGCCAAGGCGCTGATCAAAGAGGCGCAACAAGTGTTGGATGCCTTGGATTTTCTGATCGACTTCGACAATTCAGCGGCCATGCAACGGGCGTTGTTGGATTATGTGGAGCTTTTACAAAGTCACGCCAAAAAACTCAACCCTACGGCTTCGACAGGCTTGGTTTATGACGCTCAGGATTGGTTGCGTCGCATTAGCGAGCGCAAAGTGCGGGTGCAGGCATTGCGCAGCGATAAGGAGCTGCACCGCGCGCGCAGGCTGATTGATCTGACGCTTAAAGCCCTCAATAAAATGACCAAGCACCAACTTATCGAAGGTGACGCCCTACTTACCTATCGCCGTGCGTTGCGGATGACATTGCTGGAAAAAGAAGTGGCGGCCTATCGTGACCAAGGCGATGAAGCCATTAAGCGCGGCGACATCAACCGTGCGGCGAATTTTTACAAAATGGCAAAGAAAATCCTGCAAGAAAGCGATTTGGTTTTCCCTGATAAAAACGCGCAAATTCGTGCGCTGTCTACGCGCGCCACCGAGCTTTCGAATGGCTATTTAAAAGAGCATTTGGAAAAGCTGCTAAACAAAGCTCCGCCTGAGCGCAAAATGGAGCATGGCATTCCTGTCAGCCCCTTGGCGGAGAAACGCAAATTTTAAACCTCTTGGATTTTTTGGGCGCTTGGGATTGGCAGCCCTACGTCGAACCCTTGCCCTTTTTCCCTTATACCGACGCACTGCGCTTGGATAAAATCCACCCCGAAATTTCAGGCAACAAGCCCTTGAAACTGGCGGGTTTTGTGCAGGCGTTCAACCCCAAAACGCATCGCTCGCTCCTAAGTTTTGGTGGTGCGCACTCCAACCATTTGCATGCTCTGGCTTATGTCGCGCGCAGTCTGAATATTCCTGCTTTTTTATTGGTGCGTGGCTACGAGCACTTGCCACTGACGCCGACCTTACAAGACTGCCAAAACCTAGGCGCCAAGCTGGTATTTTTGGATAAAAAAACCTACGCCCGCCGCTACGAGCCTGAGTTTTGGCAGGAGCTTGAGCAGCGCTATCAGGCTTTGGTCATCCCCGAAGGCGGCGCAGGTGAGCTAGGTGAGCTTGGCTGCAAACCGTTGGCGCACCTTGCACAGCATTACGAAGAAGTGTGGCTGGCCTGCGGCAGTGGTACGACCGCTTTGGGCTTGGCCAAGGGTTTGGCGAAATATCAGGCGCAAACGCAAGTCTGTGTGGTCAATGCCGTGGCCGATCAGGGGGAAAGGCGGCGAGCCTTTAGCGCGCAAATGCCCAAAAGCGTGCGCTGGCGGCTGCTCGATGAGGCGCACTTGGGCGGTTTTGCTAAAATAACGCCCGAACTGCGTGACACCATTGCGCGCTACGATGCCCAGGGCTTACCCTTAGACCCCGTTTACACCGCCAAACTGTGCCTAGCTTATGAAAGCCAAGCCTCGACACGAAAAGCTCTGCTGATTCACACGGGTGGGTTGCAAGGCCGCAGAGTGGGAAGCTTTAACCATTAGGAAGACAAAGTGAACACCTCATCGCGTTTTATCTTGCTTAGCTCTTTATGTCTAAGTCCCTGGGCTTGGGGCCAGCCTTTTAGCTTTATGCAGGCGCAAGAACATTTATTTACGGTATCGGATGCGCTACACAGCGCCCAAAGCCAGGTCAGCCAAAAAGAGCAGCAAGAGCTGGCGTCACACAGCCTGTCTTATCCAGATATAGCGCTGGATGTAAAAGAAATGCGCTTCTCCAAGACCGTCGATCTGTCGCCCATCAATGGTACGATGGGGCTGCTGCACCCAGGCGCGCCCATGCCAGAACAAGAGCAAGTGGTGGATTGGCGCACGCGCCCGATTGTGACCGCCACCTTGCCGTTGTGGACAGGCGGAAAAATTCAGGCAGGCAAGGCCGCCGCCAAAGCGGCTGTTACGCAAGCACAGGCCAGCCAAGCGCGTACCGAGCAGACCGAAATCACTCAGCTGGTGCAGGCGTATTTTGGCCAGCTCTTTACCCAAGAAGTCTTAACCGTTCGTCAAGATGTGCGCGATGGTTTGGCCGAACACTTAGATCGCGCCATCAAGCTGGAAGCCAAAGGCTTTGCCACCAAGGCGCAGCGTTTGCAGGCGCAGGTGGCGGTGGACAACGCCGAGCGTGAGCTGCGCAAGGCCAAGAATGATCTGGCAGGGGCGCAAGCGGCTTTGATGGGCTTGTTGCGTCAACCTCAAGTGGTCGAGCCCAGCTCCAAGCTCTTTATGCACAGCCAGCCCTTGCCTGAGGTGGCGCAGTTTTTGGAAAGCCTGGGCGAGCACCCAAGCTTAAAGCAGATAGAGGCGCTGAAAGCGCAGGCGGATGAGCAAGTGCGCGCGCAAAAAGCCGATTTCATGCCGCAGTTTTACGCCTTTGGCCAATACGATTTGAAAAAAGAAGATGCCCTGCTTACCGAGTCCGACTGGGCCTTTGGTGTGGGCATGAAGCTGAGTTTGCTCTCTAACCACAACCGTTATCGCCAAGTGAAGGCCGCACAAAGCCAAGGCGAAAGTGCGCAATACAGCCTGCAAGACGCCCAGGTCAAACTGAGCATAGCGGTGCAACAGGCGTGGTTTGCCGCCGACAGCGCCCAACAGCAATTTGCGTTGCTAGAAAGTGCGCTAGAGAGCGCGCAGGAAAACCTGCGTTTGCAAGACTTATCCTTCCAAGCGGGGCGGGCAACCTCCTTGGATGTCATCGACGCGCGCTTGCAGCTTGGTAAAGTGCGCATCGAACGCGCGCAAGCGGCATGGCAATTTGATTTGGCCTTGGCGCAGCTGCTGGATGTCAGCGGGCAAAGCCACAATTTCGTAACTTACCTGCAACAAGCGGACAAGGTGTTATAAATGAGTGCATCAAAAAGTTGGGCGATTCGTGGTGCTATGGCGGCTATGGTGGCGGTGTGCGCCTTGGGCTTGTATTTGGCTTTAGCGCCCAAAGCCAGTGTGATTCAAGGCATGGCGGATGCCGACAGTGTGAAAGTATCGGCCAAAATCAGTGCGCGCATTGCCGAGCTCTATGTTCGCGAAGGTGCGAGCGTGAAGGCAGGTGAGCCGCTGTTTCGCCTAGACAGCCCAGAGGTGGAAGCCAAGTACCAACAAGCCAAAGCCGTCGTCGATGCCGCCAGTGCTCAGGCCGATAAAGCCGATGCGGGCGCGCGCAGCGAGCAAATTCGCGCCGCCGAAGCCAACTATCAGCGGGCCAAAGCCGCCTCGGACATGGCACGCGCTACCGCGACACGTTTGGATGGCTTGTTTAATGACGGCGTCGTGTCGCGCCAGCAGCGTGACGAAGCCGTGGCACAGGCGCAAGCCTCCGAAGCCTTGACCGCCGCCGCCAAAGCACAGCTGGACGAGGCCAAAAGTGGTGCGCGCAAGCAGGACAAAGCCACCGCCAATGCGCAACTGCGTCAAGCCGAAGGTGCGCTGGCCGAAGTGACAGCCGCACGCACGGAAACCCTAGGCACAGCACCTGCCAATGGCGAGGTAAGCAAACGCTTGGCCGACGTCGGTGAGCTGGTTCCTGCGGGCTACCCTGTCTTTACCTTGGTGGATGTCGAGCGCATGTGGGCGTCCTTTGCCTTGCGTGAGGATCAGTTTGCAGGCATTGCCGAAGGCACAGAAATCTTGGCCGATATTCCCGCCTTAAAACTGAGCAAACAGCCGTTTAAAGTATATTTCATCAGCCCAGCTGGAGATTTCGCCACCTGGCGCGCCACCAAGCAGTCGGTCGGCTACGACGTACGCAGCTTTGAAGTACGCACCCGCCCCGTTACACCCATTGCAGGCTTACGCCCTGGTATGAGCGTGCTGTTTTATTGGCCTGCTCCATGAGTTTTATTGTCGGCGTCAAGCGCGCCTACCAAGACGAATGGCAATTCTTACAAGGCTCATTTTGGGATAGAGCGCAGGTCAGCTGGATTCCGTGGCTGCTACTTGGCATTTTGTGCGCCATTTTTATTCAAGCCGTGCCGCGCGCCTTGCCCATTATTGTGGTGGATTTAAGCCAGGGGCCGATAAGCCGTGAGCTGGTGCGCAACCTCCATAGCGCGCCTGCTTTAAAGGTGGTGGCCGAGCTGCCCGAGCTCAATGAGGCTCAGGCCTTGGTGCGCAGCAATCAGGCGCAGGCCGTGGTGTATTTGCCTAGGCAAACCGATGCGCTTATTGCCAGCAACCAAAGCGCAACCCTTACCGCTTTTTATAATGCCTCGTTGAGCACCGCAGGGATGTCGGCCTACCGTGATATCGAAAGCACTGTGGCCTTTATGCAAAGCAAGCTCAGTGTGCAGTACCAAGGTTTAAGCCTAGGGATGCAGGCGCTTAAAGCCGCGCCCATTCAGGCACAAACCACCTTGCTCTATAACCCAACACGCAATTTTGAAGTGTTTTTACTGGGGCTGTTGCTGCCTGGCTTGCTGCATTTGATGCTGTGCATCACCGTTACCAGTGCCTACGCGCGCGAATTGCGAGACAGCAGCATTACCGCTTGGTTTGCGCGCGTCAGTGACGGCAGCTTGCCCTCAAGGCTAGGTGCGGTCGTGGGTAAGGCCTCGCCCTATGTGCTGCTTTTTAGCCTTTATGGCGCGGCGGGGCTGGCCTATGTTGCCTATGTGCGTGGCGATGGCATGGCGGGGTCTGTGCTTTTGTGGCTGCTGGGCAATGTCTTACTTTACAGCGCCTACGCAGCGGTGGCGCTGCTTTTGGTCGGTTTAACGCGCAACATGGCCACGGCGCTGTCGGGCGTGGGCTTGTTTGCGGGCACATCCTTGGCTTTTTGTGGTGCGACCTTTCCCATCGATGGTGCGCCGCTTTTTGCGCGGGTGTGGCATACGCTCTCGCCCTTTTCCAGCTTTGTAAAACTCGATGCCGCCACGCGCTACATGGCCGCACCGCTAAGCCTTACGCTCTTGTATTTGGGCGCGCTGCTGCTGTTTACCCTGATTCCTTTGGGCTTGGGCTTTAAGCTCTACAACCAAGCTGCCAACACACCCAGTGTCTGGGGGCAACGCTAATGAAATCGGAATTTTTTCAGGCCTTTCGAGCCACCTTTGTAGCCATCTTCAGCGACAAAGCCGCGCTGAGCGTGATCTTTGGTGCGGTGCTTATCTATTCCTTTTTTTACCCTCTGGGGTATCAGGAGGAAGTGGCCGCAGGCGCGTCCTTTTATGTGGTCGATGAAGACAACTCGGCGCTAAGCCGCCAGCTGGTACGCTATTTGGACAGCGTGCGCGCCATTGAGGTCGATGCCGTGGTGGCAAGCCCCGCCTTGGCCGTGGCGGCCGTAGAACGTATGCAAACACAGGGCTATGTGCTGATCCCTAAGGGCTTTGAGCGCGATACGCTGCGCTTTGGGCAAGGGCAGGTGGGCTTGTTTGCCAACGGTGCTTGGCTTGGGCGTGCCAGCGCCGAGCTGGGTGGCATAGCCGAAGCATTGCGCGCCTTTGCTGTGCAAAGCGCCATCAAACAAAGCGCCAACGACGGCATAAAGCCGCCCGCGCCCCCGATTAAACTGGTGCAGCGGCCGCTCTTTAACACCCAAGAAGGCTACGGCAGTGCACTGGTGACAGGCGTGGCCGAGCTTATCGTGCAGCAAACTTTGCTGGTGGGCTTGGCGCTTCTGGCAGGTACGCGCCGCGAGCTGTACGGCAGGCTGTTTTTACGCCACCGCCAAATTCTGGGCATTGGTAGTGCGGCTTGGCTTATTGCCAGCGTCAATATGCTCTATTACGCAGGTTTTGTGTTCTGGTATCAGGATTACCCAAGCCACGGCAGCCTTGGCATGGTGCTGTTTTCAAGCCTGTTGTATAGCTTGGCGGTGGTGGCTTTTGGCTTATTTATTACCAGTTTCTTTCGCGTGCGCGAACGCGCCTATCAGCTGATTTTAATCACCACTTTGCCGTTCTTTTTCCTCTCCAACCTGTCTTGGCCTGAGGTTTCTACGCCTTGGGCCTTGGTGTGGCTTAGCAAACTGATCCCCTCAACCCCTGGCATCAATCTGATGATTAAAGCCACGCAATACGGTGCGAGCTGGCGTGAAGCCATGCAGCAAATCTTGAACCTGCTGGTGCTGATACTGGGCTACGGCAGCTTGGGCTGGTGGCGGTATCATTTTTATAAAGCAGGAAAGCGCCCATAAAAAAACGGCCCGAAGGCCGTTTTTTTTATGGAGCGAGGAATTACGCGCCCACTAAGGACTGGCCGCACACGCGAATGACGTTGCCAGAGACGCCTGAGGAGGCGGGGTTGGCAAAGAAGGCGATGGTTTCGGCCACATCGACGGGCTTGCCGCCTTGAGAT
>JBDKHD010000183.1:0-7045 GCA_039797885.1 Pseudomonadota bacterium | reverse complement strand
TGGACACACCCAGTGCAAAATTGGAATCTGACGCTGTCGCAGTTGTCGATTCATTTTGCGGGGCGGCTAGACGCTCATATTGATCTGTAATCAGCTGACACAGAATTTTGAACAGCCTCTCGGCTTTGATGTGGTAGGTTTCTACATCAAATTTAAACCAAAGATTGGGATTCAGACCCGGTACCTTTTGCAAATGAGTTTTATATCCTCTGCAAGCATAAAGAGGAATATATTCTTCAATATATCCATTCTCATCCGTTCTTACCGTTCTTTCATTGTACACACCACCGATAAGCGGAGTAGATATAGTCCAATCTAAAACAACATTACGACGTCTAGCCGGAGAGCCATCAATCAAGTTTATCTGCGCAAATATCCGGAATGAACTATTACTACCAGACACACCCCCTCTGATTGGAGATAAATTATATGAATAGCCTGGTATCATTTGGTCGCGCAGAACACCATATGGGTCAACCGAGCGTTCAACAAGCCCCACCAAAGATGCAACCTTTTTATTTTGATCATCAAAAATGCGAATGGTATAAGTTTGAGCTGGATCAAGAGTATCGTTTCTAGACACCCAAAACCAAACTTTAGAATTAGGAGCAATACCAAAAGACGCTCCTAGATCCAAGACCCCATTACCAGACAGGCTTTGCCAGGTTAATCCATCAAATGAGATTTGAAGATCATGCACGTTAGCATTTTGACTCACTTCCAAAACAAGGTTGCTGCCTATTACATTATATTCGATATAATCGACATCCAGCGCCGAATCTATATTGCCTGACAACGTTTCAGCATGACTAAGCACATAAGCTGATGCCATCGTTTCATTAAGCTCTTGGCTATCAATTTGAGTGTATGCATTCAAGCCAAATAAAAACGATGCACCTGTACCTTGATACGACTCGATAAAAATATAATAGTGACCAGCACCCGATACCATTAAGGCGTGTTCGTCAGCATTTCCTGGCCGCACAGATTCAACCTGCCAAGGAAAGGTATAGGGATTATCAGGATCATCTTTTAATAAATATATATCATTATCTTCGCCTGCCTGCTGAGACAAAATTTGAGCATCTAACTTAATCCGCTCGCCTTCTTCAACAGGAATATAAAAACACAGATTTCCGCCAGTTGTCAGGCCAGAATATGAATATAATCCGTTTAGCATTAGCTGTTGGCAAGCCGGAATATAATTCTCATCAAATCTTTTTTCAGCTAGTGCGCTATTACGAGCATGAGCTAAATCGGGCAAGAAACTCGATTTTTGATTGCCGTCTCTCAGCGGCGAGAATGCAGACTTAGGTAGAGGCTCTGAAATTATTATGTCTTCGCCTTTATTTTCCTGCCTCAACAATTCAATACTCTTTTGCCCTTCTATCGCTTTCTTAGATTTTATCTCTTGTTGTTTAATATGATTTTTAATGTCTAAATGCGTAGTTTTTTGCACTTCGACAAAGATTGGTTCAGCATTCCCTACCGAAAAAGCATATGAAGGCTGAAGTATAAAAAATACTAAAAAATACTAAAAAATATTTTTTCATATTATTTCCTTTTATTTTATTAATTAAAATATTTAGAATAGTCCTGCATTTTTTGGACGGTTTGAGAGTTGGCTTTATGTGAGTTATTGGCTGTTAAAGCCTCTCCTTCCCCAATCTTACTTAAGTTGAAGTAAATTTTACCCTCTATGCCATTAAAATATTCATCAGATAAATAATAATAAGATCTATCGTTTGTTGATAATTTTAGGTCAACATTCTCGACGCCATTATTTTGTAGAGATAAAAGCGCTTGCGTGTCTTCGCTGTCTACAGAAAGGTTTTGATAAAAACCATTTAGTAAGTTTCCAACCACACTTCCTATATTGCTCATTAATTCTTTATCTTTATCGGTTAATTCTTGGTTAGCCGAAAACGATAAATTTAAATCGCGAGAAGCCCCCACTAAAAAATACGGGTTTTGGCGGGAGGAATGACCAAACATCACATAGTCTTCATCCAAAACCAGCTTATTCATTAGCTCGGCATTAATGGTAATTTTAGTATTATCTTCCGTGATTAACGTGAGTGACATATTGGCTTGATATGTATTCTCGATGTGGGTGCCGCTATTACGGTAAGACATGTTATACACAGCTTCGAGGGTATCCATATTAATCACTTTTTCCGTTGTATTTGGCAGCCCGATGTTCACGCGACTGCTAAATGTGCTGTTAAGTTCGCCATTTTGCAAAGGCTGCATCAAATCCATAATGTTGGAGATATCTGGCTGTTGCTTGGCTGTGGCATCCATCATGGCGGTTAGCTCGGCTTCGCTGTAAGAGCCGCTAACCGATACCATAGAAGTGCGCTGGTTCAGCATATCGGCAGGGTGTGAAGCCAGCTTGTCCTTGCGTACCGCCAGATTGTCATCAAGCACACGCGTGTAATAGGTGGGATTGGGAGCTGGGCGATTGTCTTGTCTGCGTGACAATGCCTGTTCAATTTCATCTGGATCAGTCAGCCGAACCAGAACCCCTGATGGGTTGTCTGGCAACGCATTCACGAAAGATTGCTGTTGGATTAGAGCGACCAAATCTTCTTTTTCGTGGTTTTTGGGTTTTTGCGATGGAGGAAGCACGGGATAGGCGACCGCCCCCCAAGCCCAGTTGATGTTATTGCGAAAGTCGATGGCTGTCATAGCACAAGCTCCTTATCCTTGAATGTATTTCATATTACTCAACTACTTACCCACCAAGGTATCGGCCAGTTTTTAGCCCTCATTAATGCAAAGCACTCAATAAAAACGCAGCGTTTTACCCAAAGGGGAGATTTTGCGATAATGCGCGCCTAATTTTATCGCTAGGCGCTTTACGCTTAGCCCAAAGCGCCCAAGTGAGGAAGTGAATGAAAGTTTTAATTATCGGCTCTGGTGGTCGTGAGCATGCGCTGGCATGGAAGGTGAAGCAGTCGCCTTTGGTTGAGAAAGTATTTGTGGCGCCGGGCAATGCGGGCAGTGCGCGCGAAGCGGGTGTGGAAAACGTCGCTATTGATGTGTTGGACATTCCTGCATTAATCGCTTTTGCCAAAAAAGAAAACATCGGTTTAACCATTGTTGGCCCAGAAGCCCCTCTGGTGGCGGGTGTGGTGGATGCCTTTGAACAGGCTGGCCTTAAAATCTTTGGCCCAAAAAAAGCGGCGGCTCAGCTGGAAGGCTCCAAAGCCTTTACCAAAGACTTTTTAGCACGCCAAAACATCCCCACCGCTGGCTATCAAAATTTTACTGAAATTGAACCTGCGCTGGCTTACCTGCGCAAAAAAGGCGCGCCTATCGTGATTAAGGCCGACGGTCTGGCGGCGGGCAAGGGCGTGATTGTTGCTGAAACCTTGGCACAAGCCGAAGAAGCGGTGAAAGATATGCTTTCTGGCAATGCCTTTGGTGACGCCGGTTGCCGCGTGGTGATTGAAGACTTCCTCGCGGGCGAAGAAGCCTCCTTTATCGTGATGGTGGATGGCAAAAACGTACTGCCGATGGCCACCAGCCAAGACCACAAACGTGTGGGTGATGGCGATACTGGCCCCAACACCGGCGGCATGGGTGCGTATTCGCCTGCGCCTGTGGTCACCGATGCGGTGTTTAAGCGCGTAATGGATGAAGTGATTTACCCCACCGTTAATGGCATGGCCGCCGAAGGCAACCCGTACACGGGCTTTTTATACGCGGGCCTTATGATTGACGACACAGGCGCGCCCAAGGTGATTGAGTACAACTGCCGCTTTGGCGACCCAGAAACTCAGCCCATTATGATGCGTATGCAGTCTGACCTAGTGGCTCACTGCTTGGCCGCGTTAGAGGGCAAATTGGATAGCGAAACCGCACAATGGGACAGCCGCCCAGCCTTAGGTGTGGTTTTGGCCGCAGCGGGTTATCCTAACGATTACCCCAAAGGTGACGTGATTAGCCTGCCAGCAGATGACGGCACAGATCGTAAAATCTTTCATGCCGGCACTAAGCAGGGCGCTCAAGGCCAAGTAGTCACCAACGGCGGCCGCGTGCTTTGCGTGACTGCTTTAGGCCAGACCGTGGAGGAAGCTCAGGCTCAGGCTTATCAGCTGATTGAACAAGCCAGCTGGAAGGGCATGTTCTGCCGTAAAGACATCGGCTATCGTGCCATCAATCGCTGATTAAGGACGCCCCATGCCGCAGTCAATCATTCGTATTTTTACCCTGATTGTGCTGTGGTGTGCGGCCTCCTCGGCCTTTGCCAACTCCCCTATTTTGCTCACGCAAGGCTCGTTTGACTTTGCCGTAAGCTCTTATTTATCGGTTCTGGAAGACAAAGAACGCAGCCTTAGTATCGATGAGGTCGCCAAGCTCGATAAACAGCTGTTGTTCACCCCAACGCATTCCAATTTCTTGAAACTGGGCTTTTCGCCTTCCAACTTTTGGCTGCGCTTTAGCATCACCAACCCGTACAAAAGCCGCCAAGAAGTCATCTTTACCCTATCCGACAGCGACTTTGATCTGGTGGAGTTTTACCAGCTCAACGGCGTTGATGATTATTGGCACATTCAAGACTCTCACAATCAGCGTGCGGTGTCGGGCAGTCTGATGCAGGCGCACAGTGTGATTCTTAATGTGCCAGGGCAAAGCACCACCACCTATCTGGTGCAGTTTCATTCACAGGGGCTTATTACCGCTCATACTTTTTTGGTTTCGCGCGACCAATATGTGTTCAAAGAGCAGAAATTTGCGCTGATTCAGGGGCTAAACTCGGGCCTACTGCTGGGGGCTTTGCTGTTTTTTGGCTATCTATTTTGGCGGCATCGTGCGCCTTTGGCGGGCATAGCTTTTCTGCTTAGCGCCAGCATTCTGATTTTGCAGCCTGCTTATATGCGCTTTTTTCCCGTTTTCAGCGACATCAGCCTGCATCGTACCGACAAAATCAGCGAGTTTATGCTCGGTATCGTTTGTCTGTTTCATCTGGCTTGCAGTGCCACGCTGGAATTTCAAAAAGGTACGACGCGCGTTGTGCGCGCGATACTGATCAGCCTCGGTGTTGCCATGCCCTTGATCAGCTTGGCCATCATGGAGTGGCTGCCGCAGCTGACCATGCCCTCGGTGGCATTTTTTACACTGATGTTCAACCTAATTGCCGCCATTTTATTGTTTTGGCTCAGAAGCAAAACCCCTACTGTGCAGCGCTATTTGCTCTTTAGCCATTTGGTTTGGGGGCTTTATATAGGCTTGGTTTTGCTGTCGGATAACAATGTGCTGGAGATGAATTTCTTTAGCACCTATGTGGTGTACTTTGTGCCTATAGGACTGTTGGGCTTGGTGTGTTTGGCGGTGTTAAACCTTCTGCCGCAAAACCGTTCCAAGCCCGATCTATCGCTGTTGCACACTCCCATCACGCCCAGTCTTATTACTCAGTTTGACTATGCACTGCGTTCCCCCATCAATGCGGTGTTGGGCATGGGCAACATTTTGCTCAATACGCCTTTGGCTCCGCAGCAGCGCGAGTACCTCAACAACCTCAATCTTGCCAGCCACGATCTTTTGCATGTGGTGGATGAAATGGCCTATGGCGGTGCGCTCATTTCAGGCAGTTTAGAACCGCAACAACGTGCCTTTCCTTTGGTGGATACCCTCACGCCCGCGCTGCGCGCTTTGCATATTGCCGCAGAGCGTAAACACATTCGTCTAAGCCAAGAATTCAGTCCATCCTTGCCCGAACAAGTGCTTGGGGATGCAAAAGCGGTGCAAATCATTGTGCGCAATCTGTTCAACCACAGCCTGATTTACCTAGAACATTGTGAAATGAAATTAAACGTCGCGCCCTATTTCAGCCAGTATGGCAACGGTGTACGCCTGCAATTGCAAGTGTTCAGCGCCAACCTGCGCCCAGAGCAAATACGCAACAGCCTGTCTTTACTGCAACCGCAGTTGCCGCTTACCGAAAATACCTCGGAAAAAGACTGGCAACTGTTGCTAACGCGCGCCCTGCTTAACCAGCTCAATGCACAAATTGAAGTTGAAGGCATGACCGCTCAGGGCGCGTCCATTACCCTATCCCTGCCCTTGCCCAATGTCACCACACCAAGCACCGCGCCAAGCACCGCAACGCCCAAGCTCGCAGGCAAACGCGTCTTGGTCGTCGATGGCAACACCGCATTGCAAACGGTGCTCAGCCATCTGCTGCAACGCTTTGGCATGAAGGTCGATAGCGCCTACACGGGCAAAGAAGCCTTGGCTTTGATTCGCAGCCAAGCCAACTTTGGCCACAATTACGATGTCGTGTTGGTCGAACAGAATCTCACAGGCATGACGGGGCTGGAATTTATGGCGCGTATTGCGCGTGACAGCAGTATTTCCCAGCCTCCACAATGCATTTTACTGCTGGGAGCCGAAGCCATGCAGGAACAAGAGCGCGCGCAAAAACAGGGTGTACAGCAGGTGCTGCACAAGCCCATTTCCCCTGAAGCTTTGCACCAAGCACTGCACAATCTCATGAGCCAACGCCCTTAAGGAGCCAACCATGAACAGCCAACGCCATTACAGTATTTTCGACAAAATGATTCAGCAGGCCGACAGTGTCCTGCGCACCTTGCTACCAGGTGCGGCGCAAGAAGGCCGCCCCAGCCCTGCCCTCAAGCGTATCGCGCACGAGCTTCGCGACAGCGAGAAAAAACACGCCGCCGCGCTGATGCGCATTAACCACACGGGCGAAGTCTGCGCTCAGGCGCTGTACCAAGGCCAAGCGCTGACCGCCAAGCTGCCTGAAGTACGCGGCGCGATGGAAGAAGCCGCACGTGAAGAAATCGACCATCTGGTTTGGTGCGAAAGACGCATCAAAGAACTCGACGGCCACACCAGCGTCCTCAACCCGCTGTTTTACGGCCTGTCTTTTGGTGTCGGTGCGGTGGCAGGCGCGGTATCGGATAAAGTCAGCCTAGGCTTTGTCGTGGCCACCGAAGATCAAGTCTGCCAGCACCTCACCAGCCACTTGCAGTCCTTGCCCAAGCAGGACGAAAAAAGTAAGGCCATTTTGCTG
>JBDKHD010000182.1:0-6522 GCA_039797885.1 Pseudomonadota bacterium | reverse complement strand
TCGGCTTTTTCTTGCTGAATTTTTTCGACGCGCCAAGTTTGACGGCGATTGAGTTTGCGTTGGCTCATAACAGGCTCGGTAAAAAAACTTTCGCCATTGTCTGTGTTGGCCTGCCCCTATGCAAGTTGCTAGACTTCAGCCTCTTTCAAAAAAGGTAAGCATCATGAGCCAAAACGAGTATTTAGTGTGGATGGATTTGGAAATGACAGGGCTTGAGCCTGAGCGCGACGTCATTATTGAAATCGCCACCATCATCACCGATAACCAGCTGAATGTGGTCGCTGAAGGCCCGGTGATTGCTGTGCATCAGCCCAATATGCTGCTCGATGCCATGGATGAATGGAACACCAAAACCCACGGCAATTCAGGTTTAACCGAGCGCGTGCGCCAAAGCCCACTCAATGCCCGTAGTGCCGAACTGGAAACCTTAAAATTTCTGCAACAATATCTAAAAGCGGGCACGTCACCCCTGTGTGGCAACAGCATCCACCAAGACCGCCGCTTTTTAGTGAAATACATGCCAGAGCTGGAAGCCTTTTTCCATTACCGCAACATAGACGTGTCCACCATCAAAGAGCTGGCCAAACGCTGGAAGCCTGAAGTGGTTTCCTCGTTTGAGAAAAAAGGCAGCCATCAGGCGCTCGACGACATTAAGGAATCCATCGCCGAGGCACTACACTACAAAAAGAATCTGATGAATCTGTGAGACTTTACATCTAGAAAATACACATTTAGATGTGGCTACGGAACCACAAAAAAAATTGTGAGGCTTTACCAGAAAGCCTCATTTTTATTGGGTGGGTTGTCGTAAGAATTATCGGGTGCATTACGCTCTTTATTGAGCTTTTCGAGGGTCTGCTGCGCTTTGTCGATGACGTTCGTGCGCGGATCCTCAGGCTTAATTGCCGCACCTGGATTGATGGATTTCTCGTTAATAAATTTTAAATCCAAACTGTTGTTGCGCTCTTGCACTTCTTTGTCGGTTTTCTTATTTAACAGCACTATAGCAATGCGGCGATTCATGGCGTTGTAAGGGTCGTCGGCAACCAAGGGGGCGGTATCGCCCATACCTATGACTTGCGCGATTTGCGCTTTAGCCACACTGGCCTCCATCAAGGCTTTACGCGCAGCATCGGCGCGCAAGGCCGACAAACTCCAGTTGCCGTCGTTTTCGGCGCGCTTGGCAGAGTTGCGATCCGCATCGGTATGGCCTGATATGGATAAACGGTTATCCATTGCCGCTAAGAGCGGCGCTAATTCCCATAAAATATCCTCAGAATAAAACTTCAACCGCGCACTGCCCGTATCAAACATCGGGCGATTGGTTTTATCCACTATCTGCAAGCGCACGCCTTCGGTGGTGATATCCAGCAACAATTGATCTTTAAAGGGGCTCAGCGTGGCACTGGTTTCGATACTTTGTTGCAGCGCATCCGTCTGGCTTTCCATGCGTTTTTGCTCGATAGCTTCGGCCATGCTTTCAATTTCATCAGCATTGAGCACTTGCTCTGGACTGGGCGTGCCCGACTCGGCAATATTTTCGGCCTGATTGGGTGGCGTACCGCCCATGTCGATCACATAGCTGGATGGAGAAAGCGTGCCATCGGTAAAGGCTTTGGGGTCTTGAAAGTAGCCAGAAATGGCTTTGCGCTGCGGTTCAGAAGTGCTGTTGATAATCCACAACACCAAAAACAGCGCCATCATCGCCAAGGCAAAGTCCGCCATGGCTACTTTCCATGCGCCACCATGATGGCCGTGTTTGCCCTTTTTGATACGGCGAACAATGATGTTTTGCTTTTGGCCTAGGTTTTCCATTATCTACCACGCACTTTGCTATCCACTTCGGCAAAAGTAGGTCGCCCATGTGAATACAAGGATTTACGCCCAAATTCCACTGCGATCTGCGGTGACAAGCCATTTAACGAGGCAATAATGCTGGATTTAACGGCTTCATAAAGTTTGATTTCTTCCGCTGCCAAGTGCGCCATAACCCCACTGATCGGCCCCAAAATACCGTAAGCCAAGAACACCCCAGAGAAAGTACCCACCAGCGCCGCCGCAACGTGCGCACCGATTTCAGATACTTCGCCGTCGATCGCCCCCATGGTAATCACAATACCCAGTACCGCCGCCACAATACCAAAGCCTGGCATGGCGTCGGCTACCTTACCGACCGCACCGCCTGGGGCTTCTAGCTCGTGCAAACGTGCTTCGATTTCTTGGTCCATTAGGGCTTCAAGCTCAAAGGAGGTGATATTGCCCGAGGCGATAATGCGAAAATAATCGGCAATAAAATTGGAAAGCTCGTGGTTTTTTTGAATGGCAGGATAGCGTGAAAAAATAGCGCTGGACTCTGGGCTTTCGACATCGGCCTCGATCGACATAAAACCCTCGCGGCGGGCTTTATTTAAAATGTCGTACACCAAACCCAGTACATCCAAATACATGGCCTTGTTGACCTTGCTGCCCAAAATTACCTGCGGAATCAGCCCAAACACCTGCTTCACCACCGTGACGGTATTGCCCAAGATGAAGGCACCAAAAGCCGATCCGCAGATGATTAAGAACTCGTAGGGTTGCCACAGCGCCAGCAAATTGCCGTGCGACATCACATAACCCATTACGATACTGACCAGCACTATCACTAAGCCGATAATAAAAAACATGTGCTAAAAATCCTAAGCCGAGAAACAAACTGAGGTAAGTAAAGGCCATAAAGCGGCAATCCACAAACTCACCTCCGTAACTTATCGGTATTAAGCAAAGGCCATACCAAGACAAATCGCGCCATGTTTGCTATACTCTCCTACATTTAACCCAGTAACGCACTCAGACACTGACAGAACGACCTAGGTTGGTTACACTCGCGTTTTTTGCTTTGCAGATATCATGGCCAAATTTCCACTTTTGCTTGAACCTGAACAGCTCGCCTTAAGCCTACCGCTAAGCACTCAGGTATTGGTTATCGAACAAGCCAGTTGGGATATGTACCAAGCGGGGCATATTCCGCAGTCCGTATGGCTGGACTTCAAACGTCTGCAAGCAAGCCAAGGATCCCCAGGTTTTCTGCCCAGCCTTGAGGCGCTCAGTGCGCTCTTTAGTGAATTGGGCGTGACGCCTGACACGCACATCATTTGCAGCGACGGCGAAGGCGGTGGCTGGGCGGGGCGCTTAATCTGGGCGTTGGATTGCCTAGGTCATAAGTATTATTCCTTGCTTGATGGTGGCCTCAATGCATGGAAAGCCGCAGGCTTGCCGCTAAGCCAAGAAACCCCACAGCGCACGCCAAGCCAGTATCAGGCGCAGCTCATCAACGACCACTGCACCATCACCAAAGCGCAGATTCTTGCCAAGCTCGACGATCCCAGTTTTGTGATCTGGGACGCCCGTTCTTTGGCCGAATACCAAGGCAGCAAAGCGCTGGCCGCACGCGCAGGCCATATTCCCAATGCCATTCATTTAGAATGGACGGATTTGATGGATAAAAGTCGCGCTTTGCGCTTGCGCGATTTAGCCACATTACGCCAAGAGCTCGCACTGCTGGGCATAACTGCCAACAAAGACCTCGCCACCCACTGCCAAACGCATCATCGCTCGGGCTTGAGCTACGTTGTCGGCAAATTACTGGGGCTACCTATTAAAGGCTACGCAGGCTCTTGGGCAGAATGGGGCAACGACCCTCTCACTCCTATTACTACGCACCTATCTTAAGGACCACCATGTCATTGAAGTCTCAGGCTTTTATCGCTTTTCAATATTTAGTCCCACAACACGCTCTGTCGCGCCTGGTGGGCAAAATTGCAGCCAGCGAAGTGCATTGGGTAAAAAATGCGTTTATTAATTACTTCATCGGTAAATTTGGCATCAACATGAACGAAGCCAAGCTCAAAAGCGCAGACGACTTTCGCTCTTTTAATGATTTCTTCACTCGTGAATTGGCCGTAGGTGTGCGCCCCATCGCCCAAAGCCAAGTGGTATCGCCCGCCGATGGTGCTATTTCACAGCTGGGTAAAATCGAAGAAGGCCGTATTTTTCAAGCCAAAGGCCAAGACTACTCGGTACTGGAGCTGCTTGGCGGCAACAAACGCCTAGCCGACGAGTTTATGGGCGGTGAATTTGCCACTATTTACCTCTCCCCCAAAGATTACCACCGCGTACACATGCCCATGACGGGCACTTTGCGCGAAATGATTTATGTGCCCGGGGATTTGTTCTCTGTCAATCAAACCACCGCCGAAAATGTGCCGCGTCTGTTTTCGCGCAACGAGCGTTTGGTCGCGATATTTGATACCGACCACGGCCCAATGGCCATGGTGCTCGTGGGTGCAATGATTGTCGCGGCCATCGAAACCGTCTGGGCTGGGCGCATCACCCCCGCCTCTCGTGAGAAAAAAGTGACAGATTACGCCAATTTACAGCCTATCCACCTTGAACAAGCCGCTGAAATGGGGCGTTTCTTGCTAGGCTCTACGGTCGTGCTATGTTTTGCTAAAGACCAAATACATTGGCTAGATAGCCTAAAAGCCAATTCCCCATTAAAAATGGGACAGGCTTTAACGCATTAAAACCTAAAACCCAAGAAACGAGTGAAGCCGCATGGAAAGCCTAACGACACAAATTAAATTACAGATTCCCGCCATGACACTGGCGCGTCTGTCTTTTTGCGACGGCGCCCTTGAAAGCCTAGTGAGCTGGGCGAAAGGCTTGCCTATGGCCAACGTTGGCGAAGCTTCCCGCCAGCTATACCAAGCCATTCGTGAGCTGAACCAATGGCACACCGACCCTGTTACCCGCTTTAAAATGCTGGAAGTGTTGCGCCCGTACATCTACACCATCAACAGCCTGCTAGAGCGCCACTTTTTACAGGCGTCCATTTCGCTAAACGAAAAACAGCTCAAAGTCGCCAACCTCAGCCAAGCTCTGCAAAGCCATCTAGCAACGGGCTATAAAATTGTTGTTGTGCACAGCATCAAAAGCGCCGAACCCACCGCCGACCGCCCCGCCAAAGTAGTAACCAACGCCATTCACCGCGCCATCGCCGACACAAGCCAAACCGTATTGCGCGCCATGCAGCTTTACTGCCAGCCGCCCGAACACGCTTGGCTGGAAATCAACCAGCTTTACTACTTGGCCGAGATCAACAACCTCACGCAATTTGCTGTCGAAGACAAACAAAACAAATACCTATCCTCTGGCACCATCGCCGATGCCTTTATGCGCATCCATCTGCTAGGTGCAGCCAAACCCAACAACCTACGCCAGCAAGACTTAGCTCAGCTGTATAATGCTTGCGAGCTGTGGACATCCGCTTGCAAACTCACCCAAGCCGACGACGAAAGCGCGCTGTTTTTAGTTAACCTGCACCGCGACCGCCCCGCGCAATATCGTTTGAACCTGCCCGAAAACCAAAAAATCATGCACCGAGGCCTAAACGTCGAAGCCTTGGTGCAAGCACTGAAGCTTTGGGCGGCCAACCCCGCTGCCAGCAATCGCGTTACCATCCCCAATCAATTCAGCGAAACCCTAATTTCCCATGCCATCATGGCTTGGGGCATTCACTGGCAGCGCTCTTTCCGCCGCGCGCCCTCACAAGGCGCGCTGCAAGTTTGCATTGGTTTAAGCGCCACACATTATTACAGCGCAGAGCAAAAAGACTTCGACGAAGTAATGATGAGCATCAAGCCACAAGCCTTAGCCGATGAGCTTAGTAACGCTCTGCACCGTAAAATCACCCAAGGCACACCTATGCCCTCAGGCGATGTCTGGTCTCAGGCTTTTGATGCCACAGGCTCGGCCTACGACAGCGACAGCATCCAGTTCGATAGCGTCGCCTTTTTAAACAAGCATAAAACTCCGAGCGCACCCGCCACGCCAAGCAAAGAGCCCGCTAAATACCCTGCGCATCAGGTGGGTTTAATCAACAACAGCCCAGGCGGCTACTGTTTACGCTGGCAAGGTGAAGCCCCCGCAGGTTTACAAGCAGGCGAAATCATCGGTATTCAAGAGCCTAACGTGGCGCACTGGGCTATTGGCGTTATTCGCTGGATTCAACAAAAAAACAGCAAAGACACCCTGCTGGGCATCGAGCTGCTCGCACCGCGCGGC
Source organism: Pseudomonadota bacterium (assembly GCA_039797885.1). Lineage (GTDB taxonomy): Bacteria > Pseudomonadota > Gammaproteobacteria > Pseudomonadales > Oceanobacteraceae > Venatoribacter. Next base: position 417 of record JBDKHD010000182.1, on the reverse strand, counting down.
GAAGTCGCTGCCGCGCAACTGCTGCAAAAAACAGGCAGCAACAGCACCTATTTACGCGCTTTGGTCTTGCCTGCCATCAAAGCCATCGCCCAACCTGCGACCCTTTTGCTGCCGCACATGCCCTTTCGCACAGGCAATAAAGTCGAGCTGATGCACGCAGAACTCCAAGGGCGCTTTCAATTGGTGAAACGCCTGACCTCCACCAACAGCTTTAGCCAATTCCAATTTCGCAATGCCGGCGCCACGCTTGCCACCAATCACAGCACCAGCAAATTGGCCGACGACGACTTTGATTCCATCTGGGGTAAACTGTAGTAGTGCGTAAAGCCATGTAACTTTAACGCGCCTCTCTGTATACTTTGCCCTCTTTTTTTACCCGAGATTGCCATGTCCTCCAGAGAAATTTTGCACATTTTG
>JBDKHD010000181.1:0-11502 GCA_039797885.1 Pseudomonadota bacterium | reverse complement strand
TAGCTTGGCCTATTTAGTTGAGGTCTCCCTCAAAATTAAGCATTTTCCCTGCCAACTTCTCGTAATCGACTTTATATTCGCCGCGTTCAATGGCGCTGCGAATGCGCTCAACAGCGGCATCATCAACCTCAGGCATATTGCGTACTTCGGCTTCTACTTGTTGAATGCTTTTGCTGCTGGCACTGAGTCTTACCTGATCGGCCAAGCTGGTGCCGCCAGCGGCTTTGCTCTCTTTGCTGCCAGATGAGCTTGATGGCTCAGTGCGGGTGCGGGATCCTGAGTCTAACCCAGTGATTAATTTGGTGATGTTCATAGTTGCCTCCTAAGCCAAAATACTTCTTCATGAGCCGTATCGGCATACCAAAGTAGAACTTTAATTTTTTTTTGTAAATTATTTAACTTGTACTACACCCGCGCTCATAACGGTGGCTGTTAAGGTTTTTTGAGAGCTATCATTGCGTACGAGGACGCGCTCTCCAAGTTTGCCAGCTTCCATTGCTGTTCCTATCATTTCAATCTCGATACCTGGTTTGTTAACGCGAATGCGTATGCTGTCTCCGCGCTTTATAAGTGTGGGAGCGAGCAGCATGTCGGCGTTGAGTATCGTACCTGCCTTGAGCGCGCGCTTGCTCTGTAGCCCGAGAACTTGGGCGCTTTGCGTTAGGCTGTTTTTACTCAAAGCCCCTGCGTCGTAACGTACAAAGTTAACGTCGGCTTGCTGTAAAACCTCCCCATTTTCTACGGCGCGTGCAAGCACGGCTACTCTGCGGTAACTGTGCAACTGCACCGCGAAATTTTGCTTCCAGTAGGGGGTGGTGCAGGAGATTTCTATGCCATTACGCCCAGGTTGCAGCGGTCGTAGCAAGTTCATCTGCCAAGGTTCAGTGCAGCTAGGTAGGATGATCTGGCTGCTTAAGCCTGGAAAACTGAGCGTACATTCGGACGAGTCCTCGCTAATTTTCTGCCAATCTTGGCACAGCTTGGCTTCCACCTCAGCTTGCCAGGCAGCCTGTGCACTTAGTGGGTCCAGCAAGAAAAATACGACAAATACTGGGTACTTCTTGAATATCTCTACTATGCTCATTCTCAGTGCAATCAACAGTCATGAAATTGGCGGAATTTGTTTGTTTTTATACCCAGCAAAGTCCATGCCCAATTTGGGAGAATCGTATGGCGGGGATCTTAGACACCGTAAACCAACGCACGCAGCTGGTGGGCCAAAATCGTTTGGAATTATTGCTGTTTCGTTTGGGCGGCAAGCAAATATACGGTATCAACGTCTTTAAAGTAAAAGAAGTGTTGCAGTGCCCTAAGTTGACCATCTTGCCTGGTAGTAACCCCGTGGTGCGAGGTGTTGCGCACATTCGTACAGGTACGATCTCCATAATGGATTTGAGTTTGGCTACAGGGAATCCACCACTGAAAGATTTGGCTTCCGCCTTTGTCATCATTACCGAATACAATCAAAAAACCCAAGGCTTCTTGGTTGCAGGCGTTGAGCGCATCGTCAATATGAACTGGGGAGATATTCATCCGCCACCCAAAGGTACAGGGCGTGATCACTATTTAACTGCGGTGACAGAAGTCGATGGCAAGATGGTAGAGATCATAGACGTTGAGAAAATTTTGGCAGAAGTGTCCCCCATTACTGAGGAAATTAGCTCGGGTGTCCTGACGCCTGAAGTACAAGAAAAAGCGCGCAGCCATAAAGTACTGATCGTCGACGACTCTAAAATCGCACGCAAACAAATTGTGCGCTGTTTAGAAGATGTGGGAGTGGAAGTGGTGGCGCTTAATGATGGTTTGGAAGCTTGGAATCATTTAGAGGCTATTGTCGATAAGGGTGAAGATATTCGTACCCATTACATGATGCTGATTTCTGACATTGAAATGCCAGAGATGGATGGCTATACCTTAACCAGTAACATTCGCAGCGACAACCGGCTAAAAGATTTTTTTGTGGTGCTACACTCGTCGCTAAGCGGTGTTTTTAATAAGGCCATGGTCGAAAAAGTAGGTGCCAATGATTTTATTGCGAAGTTTGACCCCGATGTCTTGGCGCAAAAAGTAGCGGATCGTATCGAAGCGATTCATCAAAAATAGCGGTGGAAACCTATCCATGATCAAAGAACTGACGGCGGATGAATACAACCGTTTTCGCGCAGTGCTAGAAAAAAATAGCGGTATCACTTTGGGTTTGGGTAAAGAGTACCTAGTGAACAGCCGTTTGCGTCGCATGATGGAGCGCGAGGCCATCGGCAGTGTGACTGAGCTTTTAAATAGCATGGAGCGCAATCGCAGCTTACAAGAACAAGTTATTGATGCCATGACCACCAATGAAACTCTGTGGTTTCGCGATGATCACCCCTATCGTATTTTTCGCGATAAACTTTTACCTGAGCTGTCAGCGCAAAAGCGTCCTTTAAAAATCTGGTCAGCGGCCTGCTCCACAGGTCAAGAACCCTATTCGCTGAGCATTGAGATAGAAGAGTACAAAAAGCGTTTTCCTGGGCAATTGATGGCAGGGGAGCGCATTTTAGCGACCGATATTTCGCCAAGCTCCTTGCAGCAAGCTAAAGACGGGGTTTATCAAGCACTGGCGATTCGTCGCGGCATGAATGACAGTCATCTAAAAGTCTACTTTGATGAAGATGCCGAGGGTCGTTGGCGTATTCGGCAAAATGTGCGCAGTCGTGTGGAATTTCGTATTCAGAACTTGCAGCAAAGTTTTGCGCTTCTAGGCAAATTTGACATTATTTTTATTCGTAACGTGCTGATTTATTTTTCGGCGGATTTAAAAATGGATATTTTGCAACGTATGCATGGCAGCTTAAATCCTGGTGGTTATTTGATGCTGGGCGCGTCCGAGGCGATGAATAACTTGGGGGATTACTATGAGATGGTGCAATGCCATCCTGGTATTGTTTATCGTGCCAAAGCCCTGAGGTAAAACTTTGCCGCTTGGCTCTTTCTCTTTCTAAATTGCCACCGACACAGGTGGCAATTTTCTTTATAACCGATTGAAAAATAACGACAAAATAAATTGGCATAAGCATTGCTTTGTGAGTAATAACACTCAGCAAAGGCATCTCATATGGCCAGCATCAATTTCGATAACGCCCTTGGTATTCATCCTAAAGCTCTGCAATTGCGCGCGGCGCGAGCGGAAGTCTTGGCCAACAATCTAGCCAATGCCGACACCCCTAATTTCAAGGCACGCGATATTAATTTTCAAGCGACCTTAGCGGCGCAAATGCCCAAAGAACAGAGTGTGGCTATGGATCGTACTCACAGGGGGCATCTGCAAGGTCGGGTGTCGGTTCAGGATGAGCTTTTGTACCGCAATCCTTATCAGCCTTCCGTGGATGGTAACACTGTGGACTCCCAGCTGGAGCAAAGTATTTTTGCTCGCAATGCCATGAATTACAACGCCAGCTTTGAATTTTTAAATGGCAAATTAAACGGCCTTAAAGGCGCCATTCGTGGAGAGTAATTATGTCGCTAAGTAATGTATTTGATATTGCAGGATCGGGCATGAATGCGCAGTCCATTCGCATTAATACGACTGCCAGCAACATTGCCAACGCCGAGAGCGCATCCAGTTCTATTGATGAAACCTATCGCGCCCGCAAGCCCTGGTTTTCGGTGATGCAAAAAACCTTTACCGAGGTGAATGCGCAAGGTGAGTTCCAGCAGTTGCAAGGAGAGCTAGGCGCTGGGGTGCAGGTGATGGGTATCGTTGAAAAAGACGCACCGTTACAGGCGCGTTTTCAACCCGATCACCCTATGGCCAATGAAGATGGTTATGTGTACTACCCCAATGTCAACGTGGTGGAGGAAATGACCGACATGATGTCCTCGTCGCGCAGCTATCAAATGAACGTTGAAGTGCTGAAAACGGCAAAACAAATGCTGCAACGCACCTTGGCATTAGGACAATAGGAGGCAAATTATGGCCGTTAACGATGTCAGTAACAGCAGTGCGGCGCTTGATCAGTATCGTCGCGAAGAGAAAAAAGAAGCCAAAAGCAACGAGATGGGGCGTGACACCTTTTTGCAATTAATGGTCGCGCAAATGAACAACCAAAATCCACTTAATCCGACGGATAACCAAGCTTTCGTGGCGCAGCTGGCGCAATTCTCGACGGTTGAGGGCATCGACAAGCTCAATAAAACCATGGAAAGCGTCCAAGGAAGGTTTAATTCCATGTCGGCTTTGCAAGCAACGGGCATGGTTGGGCAGTCGGTGATAGTCGATGGCAATAAGACCGGGTTGTTATTGCAAAACGGCGTAGTGAGCGGTTTTACCGAGTTAGAAAAAAGCGCTTCGAACATCACGCTGCGCATTGAAAATAAAAATGGCCAATTATTGGAGCAAATTCCGCTGGATAACCATGCGCAAGGGCCTCTTTCTGTGCGCTGGGATGGCTTAAATCTGATGGTGGACGGCAATATTCATGCGGTGGATGCCAGCAAGTTGAATCGCCAAGAATATTACAAAAACGATAAGGGCGAATTTGTGCTGGATGAAGCGGGAAACAAGGTTCCCATTCCTTATCCCGCAGGCGAATACGTTTTTAAATTAAATGGTTTGGTGGCAGGAAAGAGTGAAGAGCTGGGTATGCAAATGAGCTCGCGCGTGGACAGCGTAACCATGAGTGCAAACGGCAATGTGGTATTGAATTTGGCGGGTGGCAGCAAAGCCACTCTTGATAAAATCAAACAAGTCTTAGATGAGTAGTTGAGAACACGAGGATTGAATTATGGCTTTTAATATTGGTTTAAGTGGTATTCGTGCAGCCTCAACCGATCTTGAGGTAACCGGCAATAACATTGCTAACGCCAGCACCACAGGTTTTAAGAAATCGCGTGCTGAATTTGGTGATGTTTACACCACCACCTTGCTGGGTACAGGTTCTAAGCCTGTTGGCAGCGGGGTGATGGTCGAGAACGTGCGTCAAGAGTTCAGTCAAGGCAACATCGGCGACACAGGTAACGTGCTGGATATGGCCATCGACGGCAACGGCTTCTTTGTACTCAACGATCAAGGCACTGTGTCTTATTCGCGAGCGGGCATGTTCACTTTGGATAAAAACGGCTATGTGGTCAGCAACAACAAAGCACGTTTACAGGGATTTCAGGCCAGTACCAGTGGTGTAATTAATGGTGTGCTGGGCGACATTCAAATTTTAGTATCCAATCAATCGCCGCGCCTGACCAATATGGTGAATGCCCAGTACAACCTCAATGCGGGTGCAAAAGTACTGCAAGAGCAGGGGCAGCAACTGGTGTCCAACGGCCTAGTGGTTGGCGCACCCAATTCGGGTATTGAACGCTCAACCACATCAATCTTGCACTCGGTCGCACAGCCTACGAATGGCGGTCTTCCTGCACAAACGGTCTACGGCACAGGGACGCTGGGTGTGGATACCTTAGCGGATGTAGCGGCAGCGGGTTATGGCCCTACTGCCGTTACGATTGACCTAGGCGATGGCACAGGAGCGCATGTTGTCAACCTCGCGGGTGTTACGGCGGGGGGTACGGTACAGGATGTGCTTAACGACGTGCAAAACGCGCTAAATGCCAGCCTTGGAACGCAGCAAATGCGTGCCAGCCAAAGCCCAAGCGGCCAGCTGCTACTGCAACGCGCGGGTTATCATGCCACCGATGGCTCTAGTTTTACGATTAGTGCGGGCTTGGACGGTATTTTTGGTGCCAGTGTGACCTCAGGGGGCACTAATGCTTCGCCTTTATTTGTCGGTAGCAACCCTTTGACTGCGGATTTTCGCAGTGTACCCGGCACGCACACCACCTCACGAACCTCCGCCACACCACCATTAGCGATTGTCGCCTCCAACCCAGGGGCGCGAGCGGTCATAACAGGCAGCAGCGTATATTCGCCGCTGAACTTAACCCCGCCTAATGCCTTGGCGTTTAGCATCGCTACGCAAAACGGTGACCTGTATCCAGTTAACCTAAGCCAAGGGGCGTGGATGGGAGCCGCACCAGGTACTTGGGCTGCGGTGACACAAACCGAAATCATGAACCAGATTAACGCGCAAATTATCGCCACGGCGGGTGCGGGTAACGAAGAGGTGACAGTCGTTAACAACGCAAGCCGTTTGGAGTTTCGGGCGACCTTGCAGGCCGATCCCGGTGATTACATCCAGATTGCCCCCAATACCGTCAGCTCAGTGAACTATACGGTGGATAATATCGGCTTCCCCTCTGGCAACCGTTACAACGCAGGTATGCCTCCTGTGCAGGCCAACAACGAGTTTCAGCTGCAAGTGACCAGTACCACAGGTCATGGTAGTGCGGCCTATACCATTACCATCCCGCCTGCAAACTACGCTCGCCTTGACGATGTGGCCGCGGCCATCCAGCAGCAGATCGACACTTATATCGGCGGCTCTGGCTTGGCAGGCAAGGTGACAGTGTCGGCACAAAGTGGGCAGTTGGTTTTTACCAACACCTATGTTGGCCAAGGTGAAGGTATCGCCATATCGCCAACCATTGCCGAGCCGTTGGCCGTTGCGGCTTTGGGGCTTAACAGCTTATTTACGGTTTCAGGTACCAATCAAATCGATCGTTCCAATAGTTTTCGCATCAACCTTACCGTCCCAGCACCCGATCTAGAACAGCGCTCAGGCTCAGTGCTGATTTCCTTAAATGAGGAATATCGCTCGGTGCAGCAATTGGCGGCCAGTATTAACCGCCAATTGAACGCGCAAGATGCAGATAACTACATCGGCGTACAGGCCTTTGCGACGGAAACCGTGCCTAATGTCGTGCCGCCTCAGTATCGCCTTGAGTTGCGCGCCACCAGAGAAGGTGAGGCCTCGGTGATCTCCATCAGTAACGTGACGGCCGCAGGCCCAGATGTGACCGAAGCGCAGCTCTTTGGGATTTTACAGGCTGACCCCATCAATACGGGCTTGTTAACCACAGGTATTGAAGGGGTGAGTAATATGTACCCCGAGCAGCGCGTGACCATCACTAATCCCAAAGGCGAAGCAACGGAGGTACGAATTCCTGCGCGCACCGAGGCCAACGAAGTGGTCGCGCTCTTTAATATGCAGCCAGGCGTCACTGCGACCGCCGAAACCACCGCTACCATTCTGCGCTCCAGCTACAACAGCCCAACGCGCAGCATGACCATGACGCTCAACGGTCAAGCCCTAACGGCAACGTCCCTGCCTGACTTGGTAACAGAAATCAATTCGTATCGTGGTACAACACTGCGCGGCTTTAGTGCTAGCTTAAATGAAGCAGGTGATTTGGTCATAGAGAATCAAGTCGGCCGAGATTTACGCATCAGTATCAACAGCCCCGTGGCAACGGATTCTTTGGTCGTGCAGGGCGCGCCGAACTCGGGGCCTGTAGTTTTGGGGGGCAGCACCACCGCTGACCGCAGTGCTGCCGTAGGGGGAGTGGTTACCTTTGTGCTGAATGAAGGCTACACCATGAGTCAGCCCAACCCTGCCATATCTGGGCTGTTTGGTGCGCTGACGCCTGACGAGTTTACGCCCTATACTCTCAATGCCTTTGACCCCAAAGATCAAGACACTTACAACCACTCCTCGCCCACCACCATGTACGACAGTTTGGGCAATCCGCACACCATGATTCAGTACTTTGTGAAGGAGCCGCTGGATCCTACTCGCCCCAACGAGCAAAACATTTGGGCGATGTATGTGCTGATTGATGGGCAAGATGTCGGCGACCCTGATCCGACCTTGCCCTTCCCGCAAAATCTTGAGCCGACACGCTATCGCAAAGAGCTGTTCTTCAACCAAGACGGCTCGCTGGATGCGGTAGGAACAGGGCGCATGTACATTACCAACTGGATGCCACGCGATAGCCAGGGTAACCCAACGGGAGCCATGGGGCCTGTAAATGTGCTCGAAGGCGGGCTGCCTTTGGCGGAGCCATCAACCAACTCCAACTTTGAAATGAGCTTGACGGGTAGCACCCAGCATAATGGCTCGTTTGATATCAACGATAAACGTCAAAACGGATACGGCTCAGGCCGCTTAACCAGTTTGGAGGTGGACGAAGAGGGGGTGATATTTGCACGCTTTACCAACGGCCAAGCGCAGGTGCTGGGGCAGGTGGCATTGGCCAACTTCCGTAACCCCGAAGGCTTAACGCCACTTGGCAGTACGGGCTGGGCAGAGTCTTTTGAGTCGGGCAACCCCACCATTGGCGCACCGCGCACAGCCTCTTTTGGTAAGGTGCGCTCCAATGCGCTGGAAGATTCCAACGTTGACCTGTCGGATCAGTTGGTGCGCCTCATTATTGCGCAGCGTAACTACCAAGCCAGCGCCAAGACCATCGAGACCACGGATCAGATGACGCAAACCATCCTCAACATCTAACCCGTATAAAGAGGCAGGGTGATTGACTGCTTCTTTACACAAGTTGGGCTTTAGAAATCCCAAGGTAGGCCGATATGGGCTATAAGATGTGTTGCGCCCGCAATCAGGGCGCGAGGTTTGCGAGGTACCAATTATGCCTACATTAGAATCCCTTGGCCTAGGTTCAGGCGTGTTAACTACCGAGCTGGTGGACAAGCTCATTAAAGCCGAGCGACAAGGTGTTGAGCTGCGTTTGGACTCAAGACAAAAGCTGGTAGAGACCAAAATTACTGCGTATGGCGAAGTGAAGTCCAGAATGGCTGCTTTGCAAGCAACGGCGCTGTCCTTATCTAGCCCAACCTTAACAGGTGCGACCAAGGTGACGTCATCCGACGAGTCGATTTTAACTGCTACAGGCGCAGTGACGGCGGGCGTCGGCTCTTACAGTATTGAGGTGCTCAACACTGCCAAGGCGCATTCGGTGGCATCGGGCACTTACGCGAGCGTGGACGATGTTGTCGGTACAGGCAAGCTGGTGTTCAGCTTTGGGGCGCTAAGTTACGACCTTTCGGGTACGGTAACAGATCAAACCCTGAATGCCTCTAAGCCCAGTAAAACCCTTAACATAGGCAATGCTGATCGTTCTTTGGCGGGCATTCGTGATGCTGTTAATAAAGCCAATATGGGGGTTACCGCCAACATAGTGAACGATGGTACGGGCTATCGTTTGCAATTTACCTCTAGCGAAACTGGTGTAGAAAATGCCATGCGAATCGAGGTTCAGGACGAGTCAGGCAATCCCTTGGTGGGTGGCCTAGGTGATTTATCCTATAACGAAACGCATCACAATATGCTGCAAACAAGTAAAGGCGAAGATGCGCAAATTCGTGCAGGTGGCCTGACCATTACCCGCTCCAGCAATAGCATCAGCGAGGTGATTGCAGGCGTTACCCTAAACTTAAAAAGCGCTCAGGTTGGGAAAATCATCAACATTAACGTGAGCGGCGATACCGAAACCCTCACCAAGACCTTACAAAGCTTTGTCGACGGCTATAACGCCCTGAAAGAGTTTGTGGACGAAAACTCCAAATACGATGCCAAAACGCAGCAAGGTGGCATCTTTATGGGTGATACCACCATGCAGAAAATGATGGACAGTATTCGCTCTATGATCAGCATGCCCATAGTGGGGATTTCAGGTAAATATCGCTCTTTAACCGAGCTGGGTATCAATACCAATTGGAAAAACAAATACTTACTGGATTTCAATACCAGTAAGCTTTCCAGTGCTTTGGCTGAAAGCCGCACCAGTGTAGTTGGGATGTTGTCAAAAACAGGCACGACAACGGACAGCCAGCTCACCTACATGAACGACTCTGTGAATACCAAGCCTGGGCAATATGCGGTCAATATCACGCAACTGGCGACCCAGGCCAAGCTGGCGGGTGGCTCGGTGGCAAGTTTGGATTTCTCAAGCCCAGTGGTTATTGATAGCAGCAACAATGTTTTTGGGATCAATGTGAACGGGCAGAGCGTGGCGATCGCACTGACGCAGGGCAGTTACAGCAGCGGTGCGGATTTAGCCAAGCAAATCGCGATGCAAATTAACAGCAATGACACTATGCGCCAATACGGTCATAGCGTGGCAGTGGATTTTAACGCCGCCGAGAAACGCTTTGAGCTGACCTCCAATCTATATGGTTCCAGCTCGCAAATATCCTTCACCTCTGTGGGGGCGAACACGGCCAATACCTTGGGCTTTAACAACTCAGGTAAGGGCACCTATCAAGCGGTGGGCTTATCCACCTTAAATGCCGATGCTTTCTTGGGCAAAGGTGCAACGACCCTGCCAGGTCGCGCCACAGTTAGCAGCAGCACAGGGCTGAACTTTGCTGCCGATAACGCCACATTCTCTTTGAGTTTGGACGGCGGTGCGGCGGTGAGTGTGGTCGTCAATCAAAACGCACAAGGGGTGGACTTAAACAGCGACGGCCAATACGACCGTAAAGACAGCTTGCAAGCCATTCAAAGTGCGATAGATGCCACCGCACTAAATGGTGCAGTGACCGCCTCTTTTGATAATAACGGTTACCTGACTTTCGCTACCACAGCAGTCGGAGCAGGTAAAAGTCTTGAGATCACCAGCGTGGGTACAGGCACCAACGATCTGAATTTGGGCTTGAGGGATGATCAAGGCGTGGTTGCCAACGGCAAGAACCCAGGTCTTACCTTTGGCAGCAATGTCGAGTTCAACGTGCAGATAGACGGCACGGCGACCGCCACCAAAGTGAGCCTACCAGCAGGTACCTACAATACTGGGGCGGATCTTGCTAGCGCCTTGCAAATTGCCATCAATACGCATTTGGCCAGTGATGCCAATTTCACCAGCGCCGTAAAGGGAGCCAGTACTGCCAAGGGCGATCGTGATATCTCCAGTGCCGATTTCTCAGTCAAACGCGCAGGCTTTACTGTTAATGTTAACGGTGTAGAAAAAGAAATCGTGGCAACCGGTGGTGGTTCTGCGCTCAGTAGCGTTCAGAGCGCTTTGGATGCGGCTTACGGTGCGGGTGTTGTTACCGCAAGCCTAGATGGCACTGGGCTTAAACTCACCACCGTGGCTACAGGACATGAGTCTTATATTGAAATGCAAGGTGATGGTCGAGGTGCGCACAGCTCGGCTTTTGGCAACATAGCAACAGGCATTGACTTCCGTGGTGGCAATAATGCTACCTTCGATCTGACGGTGTCGGGCGTTACCTTGAACGTAAACGTCAACGGTGATGGCAGTGCAGGCAGTAACGACGCCGTATCCAATCTGGCCGTCATTCAGCAAGCGGTAGACACCGCTTTAGCCAATAGTGGCCAGTTTGAAGCAGGGGATGTGCTGGCCAAGGTAGATGACACTGGGCATCTGTACTTTGAGACACAAAGTAAAAATGGCGTGCGCACCGCAGCGACCTTTGGTGCGGATGCGGCTATTGCTGTTAGTAATCTCAATGCCAACGCTGGCTCGCTATTGAATATGAGTAACGACAGCCAGACGAACGGTTACGATAACCTAGGCCTGCATTTGAATCAGCGCACCTTTGGTTACGATGTGACGGCTGCTGTGGAATACAAGTACGACGCTACCAGTAAGCTG
>JBDKHD010000180.1:0-5358 GCA_039797885.1 Pseudomonadota bacterium | reverse complement strand
GAATGATGGCAATAATGCTGGGGCTGGCCAGCACCAAACCGTGGCGGCTGCGGGTTTCGCGGCCATCCTGATGTACATCCTCGTACCATAAATCGGTAAGCAGGCTGGTTAGAACCGAGAGTTCATCGCTGTAAGCCTGCTCGCTTGGCGTTAGCGGTAGCCACAATTTAGGCTTGTGACGCAAAAGCTCAGTTTGTAATTCCGAGAGCGCTTGCTCCAAGGCTAAAAAGCTCTGGTGCAGTTCACGAATCATGATTATTTTGTGCTTTTACAGAAAGTTTGGCGCGGATAAATTCGCTGTGCGGTATATAGAGTAAATCGCAGAGACGGCGAATCATATATTCTTCGTATTTATCCAAATCATTATCGCTTAATGCCACCTGCCATAAGCCTTGAATCAGTTTATATTTGTCGGCATTTTGCCAGTTGGCGTTGATGGCTTCGGTAAATTGAAATAAATCGCTGGCTTTATCCGATGCGCTTTTAGCCCGTACTAAAAGCTGATTTAAATCATTTTCGTTTAATTGAAACAGCGAACTTAAAACTTGTTTGAGAGTGGCTTGCTCACGTTCGTCCAGCTCGTGATCGGCTTTCATTATTTCTGTTAATAGCACCGCCACAGCAAGATCCAACTCTTGCTTGGGGTGCTCTGTGGTGGGGGATTTAAATAAAGCTAAAATTTTTTCGATCACAATAGTGCCTTAAACATTTCTTCAAGCAGGCGTTGATCGACCGCGAATTTACGAATGCCGTCGCTGAGCTTTTCGTTGGCCATGCTGTCTTCATTCATTGCCCAACGAAATTGCGCTTCGCTGACATTAAAACGCCCCTGTGTTGCGTTGGTCGTTTGTGCTGATAATTGACGTGCTAGTGGGCTGGTATCTTTTTCCAGCGCGGCCAAAAGCTCTGGGCTGATGGTGAGTTTGTCGCAGCCTGCCAAGGCTTCAATTTCGCCTGTATTACGGAAACTTGCGCCCATCACAATGGTTTTATAACCGTGTGCCTTATAGTGCTGATAAATCTGCGTAACCGATTGCACGCCTGGGTCTTTGTCGCCACTAAAATCCCCAGTGGGATTTTGCGCTTTGTGCCAATCTAAAATACGGCCCACAAAAGGTGAAATGAGAGTGACACCCGCCTCGGCACAGGCAACGGCTTGAGTGAAATTAAACAGCAAGGTGAGGTTGCATTGAATGCCAAGCTGCTCCAATTCTTTGGCCGCTTGAATGCCTTCCCAGGTGGAAGCCAATTTAATCATCACACGTTCACGCTTGACGCCTTCCATCTCATAAAGCGCAATGAGTTTACGCGCTTTGGCAACGCTGGCGTGAGTATCAAAAGATAAGCGTGCATCCACCTCAGTAGAAATCAAACCAGGGATGTTATTTAAAATTTCAACACCAATATGAACCGCCATTTTGTCACAAGCGTTGGTCAGTTCGCTGTCGCTGTTTTTGGTGTTTTTGGCAAATTGCACCGCTTGTTTAAATAAAGGCTGATAAGCCTCTTGCTTGGCGGCTTTTAAAATAAGCGAAGGGTTGGTGGTGGCGTCTTGTGGGCGTGTTTTACGAATAGCATCGATGTCGCCCGTGTCGGCAACAACTACCGTCATTTGGCGTAGGGCTTCCAGTTTATTCATGGTAATTCCTTAAAAACAGGTCAATAATGGCGCTTTCATTAATGGAGGGTTAATCAATGCGCAAGATTGTAACACTACTGCTGTTTCTGGCTAGTAGCCTAGTGTGGGCAGGAGCGCCTGTGTGGATTGATGTGCGCACGCCTGAAGAATACGCGCAGGATCATTTGCAGGGTGTGGATACCCTCATTCCTTATGAGCAAATTAGTCATAAAATCGCAGAGCTAAATTTAAGTAAGGACACCGAGATTAATCTTTATTGTCGTTCAGGAAAACGCGCAGGCGTTGCCAAACAAGCACTGGAAAGTTTGGGCTACACCAAGGTGTATAACCGTGGTGGTTTAAACGATGCTCGTGCTTATGTGGTCAGCCATCCTGAATCCTGCCAGCTGTGCGCACAGGTTACGCACTAGCTTCCATCTGACGCAGCGCCTCGATGACGGTGTCTAGGCCTGCATTTTTATGATGCGCTTGCTCGCTTAAATAACGGCGAAAAGCTCTGCCACCTGCTTGGCCATGAAACAAGCCTAAAATATGGCGAGAGATGTGCTGCAAGCGTGCGCCTTTATTTAATTCTTGTTCAATAAAAGGCAAATAATTTTGCAGCGCTTGCGTGCGCGATGAACAAGGATTTTCTTGATTAAAATAACGGCTATCGACCTGCGCTAAAATCCAAGGGTTGTGATAAGCCTCGCGCCCCAGCATCACGCCATCGACATACTGCAAATGCGTGTCGCATTGCTCATAAGTTTGAATGCCGCCGTTGATTAAAATTTCCAAGTTCGGAAACTCTTTTTTAAGACGATAAACTTCTTCATAACGCAGCGGTGGAACTTCACGATTTTCCTTAGGCGATAAGCCCTGCAAAATGGCTTTGCGTGCATGCACAATAAAAGTCGTGCAGCCCGTTGCGGCAACTTTTTGCACAAAACTGTGCATGTACTCGTAGCTGTCCAGCTCATCAATACCAATACGGTGCTTAATAGTAACGTCAATATCACAAGCATCCTGCATGGCCTTAATGCAGTCGGCTACCAAAAGTGGCTCGGCCATTAAACAAGCGCCGATTTTATTATTCTGTACTCGGTCGCTTGGGCAGCCGACATTTAAATTGATCTCATCATAGCCCCAGTCCTGCGCCAATTTAGCGCACTGCGCCAGCTCGCTTGGATTGCTGCCACCTAATTGCAGCGCGATAGGATGTTCTTTGGCATGGAAATTTAAATGACGCGCCTTATCACCATGCAAAATTGCGCCCGTAGTCACCATCTCGGTATAGAGCAGGGCATTTTTACTGAGTGAGCGCCAAAACATACGGCAATTGGAATCACTCCAATCCATCATCGGTGCAGTGACAAAGCGGCGATTGAGTTTGGCAGGTAAACGCGACAAAACAGGGCGATTTTCGAGCATGGGCAACAAGGGGCAGCGAGAAAGGCGCGGATTATCGCATATTAAGGTTGAAATGGCTGCGTTTAAGGTTAAAAACCCTTGGCGTTAAAATTCTTTTCCCCTTTTTTGCGCAGTCGTGCTGCCAGCCATAAAAACGCGGTGGGAAATACGTTGCTGAATTTACCCAGCCAACCGTCTGAGCGTGGTAAAAAATATTCCAGCGGCCGTTGTTTAAGTACCGGGCCTAAAATAGCGGCGGCGACTTCCTCTGGGCTTAGGGCGCGCTTGCCCGTGAAGGTAAGTGCCGCGTTTTTGTCGCCGCGTTGTTTTTCCAGCATCTCGGTTTTCACCGCCGCAGGGCCAAAGAGGGTGACGGCAATGCCATAGGGTTTTAGGTCGCCTGCGGCGGCAATGGAAAACCCGCGCACGGCAAATTTGCTGGTGGCATAAATGGGCGTGCCAGGGGTAGGGAAAAGCGATGCTGTTGAGCCGACATTGATAATGTGGCCGAAGCCGTGAGGCTTCATAACTTGCGCGGCGGCATTGGTGCCATAGATGGTGCCTTTGACGTTCACATCGAGCATAGCCGACACCTCATCGGGCTTGAGTTCGCCCGTTTGGCCGCTATAAAGCACGCCTGCGACGTTAATCAGCACATCAAAAGGCGCGTGGCGCAGAGCAACTTGCTGCCATTGCGCGGCGTCTGTGACTTCAAGCTGGTCGCAAGTCACATTTTTATGCGTTTGCCATTGCGCTGTTAGAGCTTCTAAATTACGGCTTAAGGCCACCACTTCGTGGCCTAGCTTGGCGGCTTGTTCAACTAAGGTCGCGCCGATACCGCGATTGGCGCCTGTGATTAGGATTTTCATAAGAGTTATCGTGGTTAGCTTTAAAGGGCGACATTCTACACCGCCAATGGCCATATGCGGACAAATGGCTGATCTTAAATTACAGGCCAATTGCGAGGCGAATCGCCAGTGTGTTTTGTTAATCGCGGCCATGGGCCGCTCCTACGGTTTTGTTATGCCTGTGAAGTTAATTGCTCAATTCACGAAAAATTTGCCCGTTATGCTCGCCCAGTTTAGGGCTTGGGCCTGTGCGAGTTTGTGCGCCGATAAAGCGAAATGGCGAGTTAATGAGCACGCCCTTTTCGCCTTCACTGACCATGCCACGCGCGCGAATTTGTTCGTTTTGCAGTGCTTCTTCCAAACTTAAAATAGAGGACACACAGGTGTCTTTATGAGCAAGCTTGGCTTCCCACTGGTCGCGGGTTTTGGTTAATAAAATCAGTTGAATGAGCCAGCGAATTGGCAGCATCATACGGCGCAGCTTTTTCGGGTTGTTGGCGAGTATATAAACCGCATCGTTGCTGCTGCCTGCTTTTTTGGGTTTGTCGCTCTGGGTGGAGCCTGCTTGTTTCGGCTTTTTCTTTGGCCATAAAAACGCTGGAGTAATTTCTTTTAAAAAGGCGGTAAAAAACTTCGGCTCCAAGGATCCCACCGCCAGATATTTACCATCGCGGCAGCGGTAAATGTTGTAGTTGGCCAGTGCGCCCGTGAGCATATCTTGGCCTCGGGGGAGTGTAGTGCCGTGACGGAGGTGAGTGGCCAGCGCTATGCTTTGCAGTGCTAAAGCACCGTCGAGCATACTGATATCCACAAAGCAGCCTTGCCCGCTTTTTTGTGCGCCCATAATGGCGGCCAAAATGCCAATGGTGCAGTTTTGTGCGCCACCTGCAAGATCGGCAATTTGCACGTTGCTCATGGCGGGGCGTTTGCCTGAAATGCCCGTTTGGTCGAGCACGCCCGCGTAGCCTAAATAATTTAAATCGTGGCCAGGACGATCGGTATAGGGGCCAGTTTGGCCGTAGCCTGTGAGCGAGGCATACACCAGTTTAGGGTTAATGGCTTTAAGGCTGTCGTAGCCACAGCCGAGCTTGTCCATAACGCCTGGGCGGAAGGACTCAATCACCACATCCGCGTTTTTCACTAATTCTTTGAAGCGTTCAACGTCTTGGGAGTCACGCAAATCCAAGGTAATGGATTGCTTGCCACGGTTGACGATCTCGAACATTTCAGGCGCCATGGCGCGGGCGTAATCGCCGCCATTGGGCTCTTCGATTTTGATGATTTCCGCGCCCAGCTGCGCCAAGGTCAGGGTGCAGTAAGGGCCAGGGAGCAAGCGAGATAAATCTAATACGCGGATGCCTTGCAGTAGAGGGTTCATGTTTTTTCCTTTTTTGCTGCTAAGCACACACTTTCATACACTCGAGCTCGAACCTGCGCAGGCCATCGACGATCGCAACGCGGCCGCCTTTACCTGCTAAGGGT
>JBDKHD010000179.1:0-4891 GCA_039797885.1 Pseudomonadota bacterium | reverse complement strand
CCAATTTAATTCGCACGCGTAAAGTGACAACGACCATGGCTACTTCATTAATGACCGATAAAGGCTACGTTTACGATATTTGCCATGGCTTGATTGCGCTGGGGCGTTTGCTCTTTATTGACGACCAAAGAACGCAAGCGCAAACGCAAACCACCTTAAATCTCGAAAGTTCGGATTTAAATGCCATCAACCAGCGTGTAGATGAACAACTAACGGATTTTATTGAGGAGGATGATCGTCGATGAAAGCCAGGAAACTTATTAAGAAAATTGCCATGCTGTTTAGTCGCGCGAAAAGACGCGAAGAAAAACAACGCAAAGAATTACAAGATGCACTGCAACATTTAAAGCGCAAGCAAAAAGAATTGGATTTACTGCTGGAGCAGTGCCATGACCCTGTAAAGCGCCAAGAGCTGCTGGAGAAAATTAATATATTAAAAGCACAGCGCGGAAAAGGCTTAGAAAAACTACGGCATAATGAGGATTAACAGGTAGGCATTTATACACCTACCTGTTTTATTCTAACGCTCGAGCTGAAACTCTTTACCCACCATATCCGCAGGCACTTTATTGTGCGAACCATCACAAAATGGCTGATTAGCCGTTTGTTTGCACTGACATAAATAATAATCTTTGTTTTCGTTTACGCTGAATTTCATCGGCGTAATGCCTGTTCCTTTGTGTGAACCATCGCAAAATGGCTGGTTTTTTGAGCGGCCACAACGACACCAAAAATAATCTTTGTTCGCTTCTAGACTAACTTTGGCAGGTTTTACGGCGGCGACAACAGGTTTCATTTCTCTCTCCTTTTTTATTTGTCCCCTTTAGGGTAGAGGCAGTATAGAAAATTTACTTGTGGTTGTCGTTTTTATTGATGGAAAAGGCCGAAAGCCGAGAGTGTATTACACCCGACTCTCGGCCCTTGCTACTAGGCTAAACGACTAGGCTGAAACCTCGGCCTTTGCGCGTAAAGTTGCGGTAGCGGCCATCAGTTTTTCCAATGCAGGAATCACCTCTGCCCATTGACGAGTTTTTAAACCGCAATCGGGGTTTACCCACAAACGCTCAGCGGGAATATGCTGCGCAGCTTGTTCGATTAAACTCACGATTTGCTCCTCGGTTGGGATGTTGGGCGAATGAATATCGTACACACCAGGGCCTATGTCGTTGGGGTATTTAAAGTCTTCAAACACCTGCAACAACTCCG
This sequence comes from Pseudomonadota bacterium, assembly GCA_039797885.1. Classification (GTDB taxonomy): domain Bacteria; phylum Pseudomonadota; class Gammaproteobacteria; order Pseudomonadales; family Oceanobacteraceae; genus Venatoribacter. The sequence continues at coordinate 3,685 of JBDKHD010000179.1, read as the reverse complement.
AACCTGAGCGTGAATTTTCGATGGTAATTACGTCGGCATCCATGTGTGCAATAGCGGCAATAATGTCATTAAATTCGCTGTAGCACATATGAGTATGAATTTGCGTTTCATCCGCGACACCGTTGGCAGTAATACGGAAAGATTCAATTGCCCAATCCAAATAGTTTTTCCATTCGCTCTTACGCAGTGGCAAGCCTTCACGCAGCGCCGCTTCGTCGATCTGAATAATGTTCACAGCTGCCGCTTCTAAATCCAACACCTCTTGGCGAATGGCCAATGCCAGCTGTTTGCAGGTTTCGCTGCGAGGCTGATCATCGCGCACAAAAGACCAGTTCAAAATAGTTACTGAGCCTGTGAGCATGCCTTTCATGGGTTTATTGGTGAGCGATTGCGCGTACTGAGTCCAAGCCACGGTCATGGCTTTAGGGCGGCTGATATCACCAAATAAAATCGGCGGTTTTACGCAACGCGAACCGTAAGATTGCACCCAGCCAAATTGGCTAAATACATAACCTTCGAGCTGTTCGCCAAAATATTCCACCATGTCGTTACGCTCGGCTTCGCCGTGCACCAACACATCCAAGCCCAGTTTTTCTTGCTCGCGCACAGCATAAGCAATTTCGGCTTTCATTTTGGTTTCGTATTCGGCAGCACTGATTTCAGCTTTTTTAAAGGCTAAACGAGCTTTGCGAATATCACCCGTTTGCGGGAACGAGCCGATGGTTGTGGTGGGGTATAAAGGCAAATTAAAAATCGTTTTTTGTTTTTGCGCACGCACGGCAAAGGGGCTATGACGCTCGCCCAGTTTTTCCGTAATTTTTGCTACTTGCGCGCGCACGGTTGGGTTGTTTACGCGTTTAGACGCTCGACGACTGTCGATGGCCGCTTGGTTTTCAGCCAGCTCAATCGCAACCAAGTCGCGGCCACGATTTAATGCCTTACCAATAATCTTTAGCTCTTGCAGTTTTTGGGTGGCAAAAGCCAGCCAGTTTTTTACTTCTGCATCGAGTTTTTCTTCGCTGTTTAAATCCACAGGCACGTGCAATAAAGAGCAAGAAGGCGCAAGCCACAAACGCTCATCCAGTTTTTTGGCAATGGGTTCAAGCCAATCAATCAAGCCGTTTAAATCGGCTTTCCAAATGTTGCGGCCATCAATCACACCCAAAGACAGCACTTTGTGCGCAGGCAGCCAGTCGATCACTTTTGCCACTTCACCACGGCCACGCACGGCATCGATATGCAAGCCCGCTACAGGCAAGTTACACGCCAGCTGTAAGTTTTCTTCTAACGTACCAAAATAAGTACTGAGTAATAATTTAGGCTTGTCGGCTTTTAATGTGTGGTAAGCCTGCTCAAATGCATTTTTCCATTGCGCATCCAACTCTGTTACCAGTGCAGGTTCGTCAATTTGCACCCACTGCACACCCGCTGCGGCCAATTCATTTAAGAGCTGACTGTACACAGGCAAAATGCGGGCTAATAAATCCAAACGGTTGGATTCGTCTTTTTCTTTAGCCAGCCATAAATAAGTAACAGGGCCAAGCAACACGGGCTTGGCATTAACGCCTTGTGTTTGTGCTTCTTTTAATTGCGCCAAAATACGCGCGCTATTTAATTTAAATTCAGTGTGTGCGGTTACTTCGGGCACAATGTAGTGGTAGTTGGTATCAAACCATTTGGTCATTTCACCTGCGGCTACGCTGGCGTTACAGCCACAACCGCAGCCTTGCTTTTCTGCACTGCGGCCGCGTGCCACGCGGAAATAATTATCCAGCTCACTGCCTTCTAAACCTTGCACGCGCTCTGGCAAGTTGCCCAGTGTAAAACTTAAATCCAACACTTGGTCGTACAAAGAAAAATCGCCCACGGGCACGAGGTCTAAATTAGCTTGTTGCAAAGCCCAATTATTTTTACGAATACCTGCGCCCACTTGCTCCAGCTCTTGCGCGCTGCTTTGGCCTTTCCAGAAGGCCTCTTGTGCGAATTTCAGTTCGCGTTTTGCGCCAATGCGGGGGAAGCCTAGGTTATGAATGATTGCCATGCTGTTATTCCTCTAACGGTTGTATATCGAAGTTTTTTGATATAGGCATCATAGACAAGGTAAGCTATGATGAATAATGGTTAAAAGTCATTAAATGATTAGTTTTATTCATTGATGTAAGATGTATCTGTTCCTACAAATATCAGCAGCACAACACAGACAGCGTAAATAAGGCGGAAACATGATCGACCGCAGTCATTTAAAAATTCTTCGTGAAATCGAACGCCAAGGATCGCTCACCAAAGCGGCTTCGGCGTTGCATCTCACCCAGTCGGCGTTAAGCCATAAAATTAAAAATTTAGAGAGCATCACGGGGGCGACGCTGTGGAGTGCCGATGGCCGCAACATTAAGCTGACACAAGCGGGTGAGTATTTGTTGCGAGAGGCGAAAAGATTATTGCCGCAATTAGAGCGGATTGATGAAACGCTGGCGCAGTTTGCGCGCGGAGAAAAAGGCCGTTTGCATATTGGTATGGAGTGCAGCCCCTGTTATCAGTGGCTACTAAAAATCGTGAATCCTTATTTAAATGCTTGGCCTGGTGTGGAGGTGGACGTAAAGCAGCAATTTCAATTTGGCGGTTTAGCGGCATTATTTAATTACGATATTGATTTATTGGTTACGCCCGATCCCAGCGCCCGCGATGGCATTATTTTTCAGCCCGTATTTCCTTATGAGCAGGTGTTGGTCGTGCCTAAAACGCACGCGCTTGCACAGCATAAATACATTGAAGCCGAGCAGCTGACAGACCAAGTGCTCTATACCTATCCCGTCGCTACCGATCGCTTGGATATTTTTCAGCAGTTTTTAAATCCTGCCAACGCGCACCCCAAAAAACACAAAACCATGGGTTCGACAGAAATGCTGTTACAAATGGTGATAACAGGACGGGGCGTGACGACATTGCCACAATGGTTGGTCAATGAATACGCACAAAGTTTGCCGCTTACGACTGTGCGTTTGGGCAAAAAAGGTATTCATAAACACATTCATTTAGGCTATCGCGAAGCGGATAAAGACGAGCGCCATATTCAAAAATTTGTAGAAATGGCGCGCAGTGAAAAAGAGTAATTCATATTAAGCGGCGGCTTGAGCTGGCATGGCCAGTGCGGCCATTCGCCATAAAGCCAGTGCTTTTTTATGCGCTCGGCCATCTTCATTAACAACGGGATGCACTCGCACCGAGAGGCTTCTTCGCCCGTTGCAGGTGGCCGTGGTAACGCTTATTGGATAGCTTGGGCTGCAAGGTGCGGCGGCTACTAAGCCGTCGATTGCAGGCACTTGCCAATCGCCTAAATTGGTATAAGACCCAACAAACTGCCCAGGTTTTTGCTGCAAGCGACGATAAATAAAATTCACCCCCGTTTGGCCAACCCAGCGCCCGATGGATAATTGCCACCACTGTGACCAATGTTCCAAGCGGGCAAAACGATTACGAATTTGATTTTGTACTGTTAAGGCCGTTGAGTTTGGCGCAATGGTAACGATAAATCCGCCGCATTGATTCATCGACTCGCGCAGGCACTGAGTTGCCCCGCGTAAATTCACGGGGTACACCCAAGAGTTTATCGACTCGGGTGCAAGACTTACTTGTCTTAATGCTTGGTCTGCGGCCCAAAGCAGCCATTGCGTTACACTGACGCCAG
>JBDKHD010000178.1:0-8674 GCA_039797885.1 Pseudomonadota bacterium | reverse complement strand
TGTGGCCAGCTCCAGCTTAGGCACATCGATATTCAGATAGGCTTTTTGCAAATCGCCCTGAGTAATATCGAGCCAGCCTTCCACGCCCACTTCCAAGGTATTAAAGCGGTAGCCTTGCGCCAAATCGGGTAACCAGTGCGCCCAATCGCGCGTTTGCGCCGACAGATAAATACGGCCGTTTTGCTTATGCCAAGGCCAAAGCGGTCCCTCAAGGAAAACTTGCAGGCGCGCTTGCGCCAGCTCCTCATGGCCAAAAGCCACTTTGGCGTCGAGCTCGTGTTCATCCAGCTTCGAGCGCCACTGCACCGCTTCGGCCTCAATGCGGCTGGTCTCTCCTGCCAAGGTCGTAAGGCTTAGGCGCACGTCCTTGAACTGCATGCTGGGCTGCTGCTCTAAAAACACCGCCCAAAAGGGACGCTCCATATCTTGCTGGGATTCAGGAAGGATAAAAACCCATGTGGGAGCCAGCTGTACTTGTTTATTGGGCAGAAAACGAAGGTCGGCTTGCACACCTTCAACTTGCACAAAACGAAAAACAGGGAGCCAAGATATCAGGCTTTGCACCACATTCAGCTCGACGTTCAAAGTGTCGATGCGTACACCCCGCTCGCCTGCCACGCTTAAGCCTTGTACATAGAGCGTGGGGGACAAGCCGCTCCAGCTGGCGCTTAAATGCGTCATACGCACTTCTTGCCCGAGCCAAGTACTAAGCCAAGCTTCTATTTGGCTGTGGCGGCTTTCCAGTAAAGGCGCAAGCTGGCGACCAAGACTTGCGTACAGTGCCAAGAGCAACAGCGCCAGCACCAAGGTAATCCAGATCTGTTTAAATACCGCTGCCACTATTTTCATCTGACCCTACTGCAAAATAATGTCGTATTGGTCTTGCAGGTATTGCGCTTCAACCTGCAATTTTATCGACTTACCAATAAAGCTTTCCAAATCGGCCAAGCTGTTGCTGTCTTCGTCAAGCAGGCGATCCACCACCTCCTGGCTGGCTAAAATCATGTAATTGCCCGCACCGTAAGCACGTTCTTCACGCAGGAGTTCACGGAAAATTTCATAGCAAATGGTTTCGGCGGTTTTCACCGCGCCCACACCGAGGCAATGCGGGCAAGGCTCCATCAACATTTGCTCTAGGCTCTCACGCGTGCGTTTGCGCGTCATTTCCACCAAACCCAGCTCGGACACGCCGCTGATTTTGGTTTTAGCGTGGTCTTTTTCCAGCACCTTTTCCAACATGCGCAGCACTTGACGCTGATGCTCGACCTCAACCATATCGATGAAGTCCAAAATGATGATGCCACCCAAATTGCGCAGCCGCAGTTGGCGACCAATGGCGGTGGCGGCCTCCAGATTGGTTTTGAAGATGGTTTCTTCAAGGTTGCGCTTGCCAACAAAACCGCCGGTATTGACGTCTATGGTGGTCATGGCCTCGGTCTGATCGATAACCAAATAACCGCCCGATTTCAGTGGCACTTTGCGCTCCAGCGCGCGCTGGATTTCATCTTCAACACCGTAAAGCTCAAAAATCGGCCTAGGGCCTGGGTAAACATCCAAGCGCTCCTGCATTTCAGGCACATAGTGCTGCACGAATTGCTCAACGCGCTGAAAAGTCTCGCGCGAGTCGATCAAAATCTTACCCACTTCAGGACGGGCGTAATCGCGCAGGGTGCGCAATGACAGCGGCAGTTCATCGTAAACCAAGGACGGCGCCGAGTTAATTTTGATGCGCTCTTGCAGTTTGCGCCACAGACGGCGCAGGTAACGGGTATCGACCAGCAACTCCCCTTCGCCTACACCTTCGGCGGCGGTACGCAAAATAAAACCGGCTTCACCATCGGCCAGCTCCTCGGCCTGCATACAGCTTTGCACTAGGAGTTTTAAACGCTCGCGCTCTTGTTCGTCGTCGATACGCTGCGACACCCCCAAATGCGAGGCTTGTGGCATGTAAACTAAATAGCGCCCAGGAATGGAAATCTCGGTCGTTAGGCGTGCGCCCTTCGTGCCTATGGGGTCTTTGGTCACCTGCACCACGAGGGTTTGCCCTTCGTGCAACAGCTGCTGAATGGGAATGCTGGCATCGCCCGTTCCGACTTCGCCAGCATGAATGAAAGCGGTGCGCTCCAGCCCGACCTCAACAAAGGCCGCCTGCATGCCAGGCAGCACGCGCACCACCTTGCCCTTGTAGATATTACCCACCAATCCACGATGATTGGTACGCTCGATAAAAATCTCTTGCAGCACGCCGTTTTCCACCATGGCAACGCGCGTTTCGGTGGGGGTGACGTTCATTAGAATTTCTGCGTCCATGGCCACTACTCCCAAATTGGAATCTGAAAAGACCTCAACAAAGCCGCCGTCTCAAAGAGAGGCAAGCCTACCACATTGCTGTAACTGCCATGCAGCTCTTGCACAAAGACCGCACCCAAGCCCTGAATGCCGTAAGCACCCGCTTTATCCATCGGCTCGCCGGTGGCGATATAAGCATCAATTTCTTGCGCACGGAGCTTGGTAAAGCGCACCAAAGTTTCGACCACGCGCACTTCTTGGCGCACCCCCTGCACCAAGGCCACCGCAGTGCAAACCTTATGAGTGCGCCCTGAAAGCCTGTTTAATAGCGTACGGGCCTCATTAGCATCTCGGGGCTTGCCCAAAATTTGCTCATCCAGCACCACGGTGGTATCCGCCCCCAACACAGGTTGAAATCCATGCAAAGCCACGGCTAAGGCTTTTTGCACAGCAAGACGTGCCACATAGGCATGGGGCGGTTCGTTGGCGTGCGGGGTTTCATCCAAGTCGGCGCTTTGCACCTCGAAGCGCACGCCGATCTGGCTTAGCAGCTCGCGCCTGCGCGGTGAAGAGGACGCCAGAATCAAGGTCATGACAGATTGAGCTTGCGAATAGAGAGATAGACCAGCGCATAAATCCACGGCCACACCAGCATGGATACCAAGCTTGGCTGTAAAATCGCCACCTGCACAGGCGTGCTACTGACCGTATTCAACAGCACCAAGCTCAGCACTTGCCGCGCCAGGACTAAGCCACCGACCAGCACAGTCAGCAGCACAAAATTGTTCAGCAACGCAATGCGACGATATAAAAACTGCAAAAACACAATGTGCAGCCCCAAAAGCAGCACGTTGAGCCCAAACGGCTCAAATTTTTCAATATCCAGCAGCAGCCCGATCGGGATAGCCAGCCATAAGCCAAAATACTCAGGCGCGCGCAATACCAATACAGTAACCACCAGCCACGCCCACGCGGGCGTAAACCAGTCGATAAGCCCAGGCAAGGGCAGACGCTCCAGCACAAAACCTAGAAAAATAAAGAGTACGGAAAAGAGAATGGCACGGATGGGCATCAGTTCGACTTCCAAATTTCTTGCGGTGGCACGTGCGCAGAACCCTTGCTAAATACCAACAGCAGCAAACGACTGCGCTCCAGCTGAGCGCTGGGTACCGCCATCACTTTGGCAAAAGGATCGCCTGGGGTGTTCTCCACGGAACTGACCGTCGCCACAGGATAACCGCGCGGATAACGCTCTCCAAGCCCAGAGCTGACCAACACATCTCCAGGGATGATATCGGCTGTAGCAGGCACATAAATCAGCTCCAGCTCCGTCAAAGAACCCGTACCTTGGGCGATGGCGCGCACACCATTACGATTGACCTGAACTGGCATGGCATGGTTGATATCGGCGATCATCAGCACGCGCGCCGAATAAGGCTGCACATCAATCACCTGCCCTAGCAGGCCATAAGCATCCAAAACAGGCTGGCCAATAAAAACGCCGTCTTTACCACCTTTATTGATCAGCACTTGCTGGCTGTAGGGGTCGGGGTCGACAGCGATAATAGAGGTAATAAGCACGCGGTCATCGACCATTTCAGCGGCATGTAACAGCTCACGCAGCTCAATATTTTCCGTTTCTAGGTTGACAAGGCGCTGGGCACGCAGCTCCAACACCAGATTGCGTGATTTAAGCTGTTCGTTTTCTGTAAGCAAAGCTTCGCGCGAGGTCATGGCCTCGTTCATGCCCTGGCTAAACATCTGCGGTAACACCGATAGCTGCTGCACGGGCACTAACACATAGCTTAAGCTGTAGCGCGCAGGTTTTAGCCACGAATAATGACTGTCCACCCAGATCAAGGCGAAAGCCAACACCACCAAAATGGCCAAGCGTTTGGGCTGCGCAGCAGGCATGTGATACGACTGGCTGATAATAAAACCCTTTTCTGCGTAAAAACAAAAAGGCGGCCTAGTGCCGCTATCGAGAAATAGAAATTGTACGGCGAACATATAAAAGCGGATGCCTAAGCACCCGCTTCTAATGGCTTATTAGTCGTGCTCTAAAAGCTCAAGCTGACGCTCGCTGGCGGTTTCCAAAAACTTACCACCGCCCAAAGCCACACACAGCAACGGGTCATCCGCCACTCGTACCTTCAGGCCAGTCTCTTCGCTTAAAAGCTTATCCAAGCCACGCAGCAGAGCACCACCGCCTGTTAACACCATGCCGCGTTCGGCCACGTCGGAAGCCAGCTCAGGGGGTGACTGCTCCAGCGCACCTTTTACGGCGGCGACGATGGCTGCCAAGGATTCTTGCAGAGCTTCTAGCACTTCGTTGGAGTTCAATACGAAACTACGGGGAATACCTTCGGCCAAGTTACGACCGCGCACGTCGATTTCACGCAATTCATCACCAGGGAAAGCCGTGCCGATTTCTTGTTTGACACGCTCAGCGGTCGCCTCACCGATCAGACTACCGTAATTGCGGCGAATGTAAGCCACAATGGCTTCGTCAAAACGGTCGCCGCCAACTTTAACCGACTCCGCGTAAACGATACCGCTTAAAGAAATAATAGCGATTTCGGTCGTACCACCGCCGATATCCACCACCATTGAGCCGTACGCCTCATCCACGTCCAAGCCCGCACCAATCGCCGCAGCCATAGGTTCATGAATCAAATAAGCGTGACTTGCACCTGCTCCCATCACCGAATCGCGAATGGCTTTACGTTCCACTTTAGTGGCTTGATAGGGTACGCAGACAACAACACGAGGGCTTGGGGGAAGCAAACTGCCTTCATGCACTTTTTTGATGAAGTATTGCAGCATTTTTTCAGTGACTTCAAAGTCGGCGATCACGCCGTCTTTCATTGGGCGGATGGCTTGAATATTACCCGGTGTACGCCCGAGCATACGCTTGGCTTCTGCGCCTACCGCAGCCACGCTTTTTTGCGCGCCTTGTAAGCGAATAGCAACAACCGAGGGTTCATTTAAAACAATTCCTTGGCCGCGTTTGTAGATCAATGTGTTCGCTGTACCCAAGTCGATTGACAAGTCGCTGGAAAAAAAACCTCTTATTTTTTTGAACATCAAACAAATTCCTGTATACAGGTGAAAATTGGCGGTTACTCTAACAATGGCAGGGATTTAGAGCAAGAAACAATTGTGCTACTCTCGCATCCTTTCTCGCTGCACAGACTGGAGTTATCCCATGGCTTTAAGCCCAGAACAGGTGAACGATATTGCCGAGCTGGCACGTCTAAAAATAGACGCCTCTTCGACTGCGGAATATCAAAAAAATCTCAGCAATATTTTGGATTTATTTGCGCAGTTAAGTGCTGTTGATACCATCTTGGTTGAACCCATGACCAACCCACTTGATGCCACGCAAAGATTACGCCCCGATGTTGTGATCGAAAGCAATCAACGCGATCATTTTCAAAAAATCGCCCCGCAGACCGAAGACGGCTACTACCTCGTGCCGCGCGTCGTTGAATAATTTTTAAGGTTAAACCATGCACAAGCACAGCATTGCCTCATTAAGCCGCGATTTAGCGTCTGGCAAAGTCAGCAGCCTCGAACTGACCCAAGCCTATTTAAAACGCATCCACGAGCTGGATAAAAACTACAACAGCTTTATTACCCTAAGCGAAGAACAAGCCCTAACCCAAGCTAAAGCCGCCGACGCCCGCCGCAAAGAAGGCAAAGCCCACGCCCTGACAGGCATTCCCATGGCGCACAAAGATTTGTTTTGCACGCAGGGCGTGCGCACCACTTGCGCCTCCAAAATGCTCAGCAATTTTACCGCCCCCTATAACGCCACTGTAGTTGAGCGTTTTAATCAGGTCGGGGCCGTGTCTTTGGGCAAGCTCAATATGGACGAATTTGCCATGGGCTCGACCAACGAAACCTCGCACTTTGGCGCCGTCAACAACCCTTGGGATACTACGCGCATTCCAGGTGGCTCCTCAGGCGGCTCAGCCGCCGCCGTAGCCGCAGGCTTAGTGTCTGGGGCAACCGCCTCAGACACAGGCGGCTCGGTACGCCAGCCTGCCGCCTATTGTGGCTTAACGGGCATTAAACCCACCTACGGCCGCGTATCACGCTGGGGCATGATTGCCTACGCGTCCAGTCTCGACCAAGCAGGCGTCATCACCCACGACGCCCAAGATGCCGCCCTTATGCTGCAAGTCATGGCAGGCTTAGACAGCAAAGACTCGACCTCGATGGACGTGCCCGTCCCCGACTACAGCGCCAGTTTAAATAACGATTTAAAAGGCCTGACCATCGGCCTGCCCAAAGAGTATTTCAGCGCCGACTTGAATCCTGCCATGGCACAAGCGGTGATGAACGCCATTGCCGAATACGAAAAACTCGGTGCCAAGATTAAAGAAATCTCTTTACCCAACACCGCTTTGGCCGTGCCAACTTACTACATCATCGCGCCTGCCGAATGTTCGGCCAATCTGTCGCGTCTAGATGGCGTACGCTACGGCTACCGCTGTGAAAACCCCGAAGATCTGCACGACCTCTATGTGCGCTCGCGCAGCGAAGGTTTTGGTGCGGAAGTCAAACGCCGCATCATGCTTGGAGCCTACACACTGTCAGCTGGCTCGTACGACCTGTACTACAAAAAAGCCCAGCAAGTGCGTCGCATCATCAAAAACGATTTTGTGAATGCCTTCAAAGAAGTGGACGTTATCGCAGGCCCTGTGACCACAGGCCCCGCCTACAAGCGCGGTGAGAAAATCAACGACCCCATTGCTATGTATCTTGAAGACATTTTCACCAGCCCGGTCAACCTTGCAGGCCTGCCTGCACTGGCGCACGCCTGTGGCCAAATCAACCAACTTCCCGTTGGCCTGCACCTGATCGGTAATTACTTTGACGAAGCACGCCTGCTGAATATGACGCACCGCTTCCAACAGGCCACCGATTGGCATCAAAAAACAGCCCCAGGTCTTTAAGAGGTATCAAAAATGGAATGGGAAGTGGTAATTGGCCTAGAGATCCACGCACAACTGGCCACCAAAACCAAAATTTTCTCTGGCAGCTCCACCACCTACGGTGCCGAGCCAAACACTCAAGCTTGCGCCATCGACTTAGGCTTGCCTGGCGTGTTGCCTAGCTTTAACGAAGAAGCGCTGCGTATGGCAGTGAAGTTTGGCCTCGCCATCCATGCCGAAATTGGCAAAGTATCGGTGTTTGACCGCAAAAACTATTTTTACCCCGACCTGCCCAAGGGCTATCAAACCACGCAGCTGTTTTACCCCACTGTGGGCAAAGGCCATATCGACATCGAACTGCCCGATGGCTCAAGCAAGCGCATCAATGTCACGCGCGCGCATTTGGAGGAAGACGCAGGCAAATCCGTGCACGAAGGCTTTGGCGGCTTTACGGGCATCGACCTCAACCGCGCAGGCACGCCCTTAATTGAAATCGTCTCCGAGCCCGAATTGCGCAACGCCCAAGAAGCCGCCGCCTATTTTCGCAAAATGCACAGCATTGTGACCTACTTGGGTATTTGCGATGGCGACCTCTCCCAAGGCTCGATGCGCTGCGACTGCAACGTCTCATTGCGCCCCAAAGGCCAAGCCGAATTTGGCACGCGTACCGAGATTAAAAACGTTAACTCTTTCCGTAATGTCGAGCGCGCCATCGAGTCTGAAATTGCCCGCCAAATGGACATTCTCGAAGACGGTGGCCGCATCATTCAGGAAACCCGCCTGTACGATGCCGACAAAAACGAAACACGCAGCATGCGCTCCAAAGAAGTGGCCAACGACTACCGCTACTTCCCCTGCCCCGATTTACTGCCTATTGTCATTGACGACAAGTACATCAGCGCGGTGCGCGACACCTTGCCTGAGCTACCTGACGCCAAACGCGCACGCTTTGTCGGTGATCATGGCTTGTCGGCTGTCGATGCCGGCGTTTTATCTGCCAGCCGCGACTTGGCGCAGTACTTTGAAACCGCCGCAAAAACGGCCAATGACTACAAGCTGGCGGCCAACTGGGTGCAAGGCGACGTTTCGGCCACCTTAAATCGCCTAGAAATCGACATCACTGCCTTGGCCGTCACCGCCGAGCAACTTGGGCGCATTTTGCAGCTGATTAAGGACGACACCTTAAACAATGGCGGTGCCAAAGCAGTTTTTAACGCTTTGGTAGAGGGCAAAGGCGACGGCAGCTTGGCTTGCGTTGATGCCTTGGTGGACAGCCTTGGCCTCAAACAAGTGTCGGACACGGGTGCGATTGAAACCATGGTGGCGCAAGTGCTGGCCGACAACCCAGAGCTGGTCGCAGGCTATTTGGCTACCCCAGAGGATAAGCGCGCCAAAGCCATCGGCCCCTTTATTGGCCTTGTGCGCAAAGCCGCCAAAGGCGT
>JBDKHD010000177.1:0-16926 GCA_039797885.1 Pseudomonadota bacterium | reverse complement strand
GAAGGCGAGTTTGTTCGCAAAGACAATCCCAATATTCGCGTACCAAGCTGGGTTATTTTTCGTTGGTAATTTAAAAAATGTCTGTTTATACCCGCGTTTCCAAGCAGGATCTGGAAGCTTTTCTCAAAGGATTTGATTTAGGGCAATTACTGTCTTTTCGTGGTATCGAAGGCGGTATTGAAAACACCAATTATTTTGTCACCACCACATCCGCCGAATTGGTGCTCACTTTATTTGAAGCCTTGCACGAAAGTGATTTAACTCCAATTTTGAATTTAGCTTATCACTTGGGCGCGCAAGGTTTGGCCGTGCCTGCGCCTATTGCCAGTCACTCAGGAAAACTACTACATAAATTAAATAATAAACCTGCCATTTTATGCCCCAAGCTTGCTGGAGTGCACATTCAAAACCCCTCTCCTAAACATTGCTTTGCTATTGGCCAAGCCTTGGCGCAATTTCATAGCACGGCGAAAAACCTAAAGGCACAAAAGCCCAATGCCTTTGGCCTAAGTTGGTGGCAAAGCCAAGGGGAAAAACTGGTACAAACATTAAGCGCCGAAGATCAAGCTTTGCTGCGCACTGAAGTGCAATTTCAAGCAGCGCAGCAATATAAAATGGCGGCGCTGCCACGCGGCTGGATTCATTCGGATTTATTTCACGATAACGCGCTTTTTAGCGATGCGGGTGTGGCCATTATCGATCTGTATTCGGCCTGCCAAGGCAGCTTTATTTACGATTTGGCGGTGCTGGCGAACGATTGGTGCTGCACCGAGGATGGGCAGTGGCAATCAGGCTGTGTAGAGCAATTATTTGCAGGCTACGGCCAAGTGCGCACCTTAACCGATGGCGAATTACAGGCCTGGCCTATTGCCTTGCGAGCAGGAGCGTTGCGGTGGTGGCTGGGGCGGCTGCAAACCAAGATTTTACAAGCCCGCTATCAAGGCGAGCTGGCGCTTAGTAAAGATCCAAACGAGTATCGCAATAAGCTTTTAATGCGCCAAGTGCAGTATGAAGCTTTGCATCGTTAGAAAGATTTTGTGCGCGATACCACAGCACCTCAAGATAGCGCAGCTGCGCTTTGGCACGATACCAATTGGCATCTTGCGCGTAGCCTAATTGCGTAAGTATTTGACCTTCTTCTTTTAAGCTGAGATTGGCCTGCTGAATTAAACCCGCCACATCCCAAAGCGGATGACCCAAGGCGGCGTATTCCCAATCCAAGAGCACTAAACCTTGCTCGCTGGCAATCCAATTGGCTGCGGTAGGATCCATATGACACAGGCATAATTCGCCTACGGGATCTTTTGCTAAGTGATGCTGAAAATACGCTTTTAACGCCAGAAAAGCCTGATCGGATTGTGGTAAAAAAGTCTGCCAATAACGCTCAGCCTTTTGCGTAATATCAATTTTATTTAAAGCGAAGTTTAATTTTAGACAATGCACTTTTTGCAAGTGTTGCGCCATTTTTTGCAAATTTTCTAAAGTTAAATCCGCAGGGCTAAGCGCTTCTCCTTTTACATAATCGCGCAGCCAATATTGATTCTCTGATTCACGATAACGAATACTGGGCGCTAGATCCTTCTCTGCAAGCATTTGCTGAAGCCGATATTCGCTGTCGCGGTCGATGCCTAACGCATCGGCATTGGCGCTGATGCGCAGCACATATTGGCCTAAGTCCAAAGTTAATAAATAACAAACGTTGGTTAGCCCGCCTTTTAAGGCGCTTATATGAGTGGCATTAATGGCTTTTTTACACAGCCCCCAATTGGGCCACTGCGTTAAAATATCAGGCAGCTTGGGGTGCATGTTGTTGCTCTTGATATTCTTGTTGCCATTTTAGCCAGCCAAAAATAACCATGACTAAATAAACCAGCATTAACGCCGTAAAAAAATACAGCTCCTTGCTGAAATACATATAGGCTGCGGCGGCATCGACCACCAGCCAATACAACCAGTTTTCCAGCACTTTGCGTGTGACCATCCAAGTGGTCACAATCGCGCCCCAAGTGGTGAAGGAGTCCAAATAAGGCAGCGCCGCCTGAGTGTAATGCGACAGCCAATAACCACTGACCAGCGTCAGTATGGCTACCAGAAAAATAGCCAAAATATGCTTTTGCCAAGACCATAATTGAATGGGCAAAGGCTTGGCTTCACGGCCACTGCGCCACGACCACCAGCCATATAGCGCCATAATTAAATAATAAAAATTCAGCGCGGATTCCATCAGCAGGCTGACTTTCCAAAAAATCACCATACCAATAAAAGTGCCTAAAAATGCCGCATACCAGCAAGCATTATGCTGGCGCATAGCCAGCACTAAATAGAGCACACCTAAAAGCACCGCAACAACTTCCCAAAAACTCATGGAATAAAGTGTTACCAGTATATTTTCGCTGATGAAATCCATAACTGCCTCTTTTTAGCCGTGAGGTTTTAGCACTGGGTCTAAATTGCGGCCTAAAAACTTGCATACAAAAATGCAGCGGCCAAACTCATCCCAGCTGTGTTTTATTTCTTTTTTGACCGTGTCCATCACCAGATCATAGTCGCCAAAGATTTGCGTGCTGATGGTGTTACCTACCACGCTTAAGCCCTGCGTAGCTTGCAGGCGCTCGATAAAGCTTTTGATGTAGGGTAAATAATTATCGGTTAAAGGGTACATGCTTATTTCAACGGAAATTTCCATTTTTTACTCCTTAAAAAGAAAAACGAGCATCGAGCATTACTACGCGCGGCTCACCCAGCTGCACATAGCGGTCGGAATTGGGGTTATGGCTGTCGTTATTAAAACCACTGTAGCCACGCGTGGCGTAATCTTTATTTAATAAATTACGCGCCAGAAACGCCAGCTCATAGTTGGGCTGAGTAAAACTGACGCGCGCGTGATACAGCCAATACGCCTGCGACTGGGCATCTTGGCTGGCCTCAAAATAAAATTTATCTTTGCCTTCGGCTTCCACGCGCAGCGCCCACGCCTCAGACAGCGCAAAGGTAAACGCGCTTGCGCCACTTCGCTTAGGTGCGTGCAGCTGCGCACGATTGGATTTATCAATAATGACAGAGCCATTTACAGCGCCATTGACATCAAAAGTATTTTGCGCGTAACGGTAGTCGGTAAAGCGCGCATTTAAATAGCCGTAACTTAAATCCCATGCTAGCCAATCGTTTAATTGCCAGCGGCTTTCTACTTCAAAACCGTAGCTTTCACCTTTGGCTGCGTTGGCAAAATAATCTTGGAAATTGGGTGAGCTAGGAATGGGATACGAACTTTTTGCTTGCTGATCTCGGCGCTGCGTATAAAAAATTGCTATGCGCGTGCTCAAGTTGTCCTCCAGCCACAAAGATTTTAAACCCAGCTCAGTGTTGTAATTGTATTCGGTGTCGTAGCGGCGCTTATCGGCGCGGATGCTGGGCGCGGTGTTGATACCGCCGCCTTTGTAGCCGCGCGCAAAGCTCAAATAGCCCAAATGATTCTGCCCTAAATCTTGTTCTAGGCTGAGCTTGCCACCGTACAACCATTCATCGGTGTGGTCTTTTAAATTGGCATCTTGGGCGTTCATGCTTTGGGCGTTGTCGGTTAATTCATTACGCCAGTTTTCTAAACGCAAACCGTAAATCAGGCGGGTGCTTTCGCTAAAATGCGTGGTGATTTCCCCGTAAAAAGCCGTAGCTTTTACCTGTAATTCATTGCGATAAATTCTTCCTGCATTCCACGAGTAATCACGCGCGAGTTTTTCATTGCGGTCTTGGTGGTAAAGCCCCAAAACCCAGTCGCTGCTGTTGAAAAATAGGCGGCCATTTTCATTGGAAAGCAAACGCACTTCCGCGCTGAAACGCTGGTAATCGCGCTGATATTCGTCAAAGCCTTTGCCCCACAATTCGCCATAAATTGGGTTTACCCAGTCTTCATCGTAGCTATAAAGTGCGTGTGTATTGCTGCCCGTGAGCTGCGACCAAAACGAAAAAGCCGAATTAATTTTATTTTCATAACTTAACGCCAACGCCTGCGTATTTTGCTGATCTTTGCCTGGCTCATCGGCCAAAGAATGGCGGCTGTTATCCACGGTAAAAGCGTCGTAGCCGTTGTCTATGTCCGCCAAAAAATACACCAATTTTATTTGCTGGCTGGGGTTTATTTGCCAGTGCAATTTACCGCGCAACAGGTTTTCATTTTGGCCGTTGGTCGCACTACGATCGAGAAAATCGTTGCTCATATAGCCGTCGCTTTGATAGTGCGAAAACGCCACTCGGCTGTGTAAGTGCTCGGCCAAAGGCGCAGAAA
This sequence comes from Pseudomonadota bacterium, assembly GCA_039797885.1. Lineage (GTDB taxonomy): Bacteria > Pseudomonadota > Gammaproteobacteria > Pseudomonadales > Oceanobacteraceae > Venatoribacter. The sequence continues at coordinate 12,644 of JBDKHD010000177.1, read as the reverse complement.
CCGCACCGCCGATTTGGCCGCTGTGATACATGCCTAATTTGCCTGCGACATAACCCTGGGTGTCGTGCGCAGGCTCGGCACTTTGGATATTGATTAAACCGCCCAAGGCATTGGCACCAAAGCGTGTGCCTTGTGCGCCGCGCAGGATTTCCACTTGCGCAACATCAAAAAGCGCAGCGGCGGTGCCTAAGCCCGTCATATCTATGCCATCTATCATCAGGCCAATAGAGGGATTCACGGGGTCGATAAATTGGCTTTCTTCACCCACGCCACGAATTTGAAAAAAGCGGGCGCGTGAGCTGCCAGAGGCAAAATTCACATTGGGGGAAAAGCTTAAAATTTGCTCTAAATGATCGGCGCTGCGTGCTTGAATTTGCGCATCAGACACCACTGTGGTGGCTTCGGCTAAATCTTGCACTTGGGTTTGGCGAAAATCAGCGGTAACTGTTTGGGTATTTAATGCCACTGGGCTGGCTAAAGCAGGCAAGCTTACAGCAAGCAGTGAGGCAAGGTATTTCGACATTGGGCGTTCCTAAAAATCATGTTTAAGAAAACCCGGTTAAGCGTAGAGGTAAGTAAATCCATTTTTAATTTGCGTGCGCATCCAGCACGCCCCCATTCCTACGCCGGTATTAACCGGATCAGGTTCAAGGGGTTCACTTGCGTATCTCAGGCCAAAAGCCTCCCCCTGGGACGGCGGGCATTTTACGCAGCTTTGGCACTTTCGCACACTTATATTTAGGGGTACATCTTGAAAATTGCATAAAAATCGCCATTCTAGCGGTCAAACTCAGGCAGCAAGCTAAGCTGTGCTCGAGCCACCCAACCTGTAGAGGACTCTATGTTACGAATCGTTTTATTCCTGCTTACCAACCTAGCTGTGGTGCTGATTGCCAGTATTACCCTGTCGCTTTTGGGCGTGGGCAGTTTTCATGCCAAAGGCGGCCAGCTGGATATGTTTAACCTGATGGCATTTTGCTTGGTGTTTGGCATGGTCGGCTCTTTTGTGTCGCTGTTCCTGTCCAAGTGGATGGCCAAACGCAGCATGAATGTGCAAGTGATCGATGTCGCCCAAAACGAAAGCGAGCAATGGCTGCTGCGCACCGTTAAAGAACTGGCCGACAAAGCCGGCATCGGTATGCCTGAAGTGGGCGTATTCAGCTCTCACATGCCCAACGCCTTTGCCACGGGCTGGAACCGCAACAAAGCGCTGGTTGCCGTTTCGACTGGCCTGCTGCACCGCATGAACCGCGATCAAGTCAAAGCGGTACTGGGTCACGAAATTGGCCACGTTGCCAACGGCGACATGATTACGCTCACCCTCATTCAGGGTGTGGTCAACGCCTTTGTGATGTTCTTTGCCCGCATCATCGGCAACTTTGTGGATCGTGCGATTCTAAAAAATGAAAACGACGGCCCAGGCATAGGCTTTTATATTGCCACCATAGTGGCGGAAATCCTGCTGGGTATTTTGGCGTCTATTATCGTGGCTTGGTTCAGCCGTCGCCGTGAATTCCGCGCCGACCAATCGGGTGCGGAATTAGTCTCACCTGCGGCAATGATCAGCGCCTTGGCCGCGTTGCAACAAACCTACGACGAGCCTAGCGAAATGACGGGCGAGCTGGTTGCCTTTGGTATTCGTGGCGAAGGTAAGCTGTCGGCGTTGTTCTCCTCTCACCCACCGCTGGACATGCGCATCAATGCTCTGCGTACTCGCTACGGCGCGTAACTCCTGCCATTTATGGGCGGTGCTTGCCGCCCATAATTTCTAATCCGCCAAAGCCTTTTGGCGCTGATAAAAATCCTTGTAAGCAAATACCAGTGCCAGCGCGAGCACCAAAGCAATCATCACAAAGCCTGAACTGAGCGCCACCGCCCAAGAAGCATGGTGCAAAGTGCCAAAAAACACCGCCGTGATTACCGCAATACCGATGGACGTACCGATGCGCTGCCCTGTTTGCATAATCGCGCCCGAGCTGCCCGCGTATTGAATAGGCACTTCTTCTAAGGTGAGCGTTTGATTGGGGCTAATCACCGAGCCTTGCGCCAAGCCCACCAAAGATAAACTCGCCACCAGCCACCACACACTGATGAAGCCTTGGCTTTGTAAGTAAATCACCAGCACGCTCAGCACCATACCTGCGATACCCAGCCAAATACCGCCGATCACGATACCCCGCCCCAAACGGTGTACGCGCTTACCCGCCCAGTTGGCGGCGTAGGCCGACAGCAAAGCCGCAGGAATCCCCACCAAGCCTGCTTGCAGCGCACTCTTGCCTGCCGCCTCTTGCATATAAATAGCGACAATAACCCACACACTGGTCATGCCCAAAAAATACAGCATCATAATCAGGCTGCCGTTGGCGAAGCTTGGGGTAGAGAAAATCGACAGCTCCACCATAGGCGTGCGCCCTGAGCGTGCGTAATAGCGTTCCCACTGCACCCATAGCCACACCAAAAGCAGCGCGGTAGGCAGCAGCAGCCAGATCCAATGGCTCACATGGGTTTCCACAAAGGGCAACAAGCCGCACAGCACCGCCAAACCCAGCAACAAAGAGCCGATCGGGTCGAGCGCCGCCAAGGCTTTGAGCCACTTAGCTGCACCATGACCGTCGCAATTAAAACCAATCAAGGGACGCGGAAACCAACGCCAAGCCAAAAAGATAATGACCGCCGCCACAGGCACGTTCACCAAAAACGCCAGCCGCCAGCCCAAATCCGCCCCGCCCAACGCAATCAGCACGCCACCGACCACAGGGCCAAAGGCCACCGATAGCCCCACCATGCTGCCGAAAAAGCCAAAAGCGCGGCCACGCTCGGCGCCACGAAAATACTGCTGAATCATGCCCAGCCCTTGCGGATTGATAAGCCCAGAGCCAATCCCCTGCATAAAGCGCGCGCCGTTCAGCCAGTTTGGCGAAGGCGCTAAGCCCGCCACCACCGACGAGCTGATAAACACCAACACGCCCACGATAAAAATCCCACCTCGGCCAAAAATATCGCCCGCGCGCCCCGCCGCGACCAGCACCACGCCGAAAGTCAACGCATAGCCAGACAGCACCCACTGCAAATCCGAACGGCTGGCGTGCAAGCTGTGCTCGATAGAAGGCAAAGCCACATTCACAATGCTGACCGACACCAAGGACATAAAAGTCGTTGCCAGCAACACAGCCAAAATTCGCCAGCGCAACGGATCGGGCTGTTCAGCAGAAACGGAAGCGGAATGCATAATGGCTACCTCAAAAAATAAGAGCCGCATCATACACAGCTCCAGCTCGCACTAAAAACACGGCAATGGCAAAATGGCGTTCCATTTTTCAGCTAGGTGCGCCCAGTGCAAGCACTGCAATTTACCCACACAGGCGATTTAGGTTTTTTAACGCTCTGCGACCTACCCAAACCGCAACCCCAAAACGAGGAAGTCCTCGTGCGCGTGCAGGCCGCAGGGCTTAACCCCAGCGATGTCAAAAATGTCTTGGGCTTATTTCCGCACACCCGCGTGCCGCGCGTTGCTGGCCGCGATTTTGCAGGTGTAGTAGAAGCAGGCCCGAGCGCTTGGCTTAATAAAGAAGTCTGGGGCTGCGCGCTTGAAAATGGCTTCAACAAAGACGGCAGCCACGCTAAATATCTGCTTACCAGCGCCCATGCCCTAATCGAAAAACCCAGCAACCTAAGCGTTACCCAAGCCGCTAGCCTAGGCGTGCCCTACGCCACCGCCGCCGAATTATTTAAACGCGCTCAGCTTGCCGCCCATGCCCGCATCCTGATTTTGGGCGCAGGCGCCGTCGCCCGCGCTTTTGCCAACATTTTACACGCCCACCAGCATCAAGCGGTCTTTGCCGCACGCAATCCTCAGGCGCAACAAACACTGCGTGCACAGGGTTATGCCTGCTTGGATTTAAATCAAAATCTACCCGCACAAGTGCAACAACACTTTGGCCGGCTTGCGGATTTTGTTTTAGACAGCAGCGGATTTTTAATTGATAGCGCTGTCCAATGCGCAGCGAATTTTGCCAAAGTCGCGGTTATTGCTGCTCCTGCTAGTGGTGAAATTACCTTTCCTGTTAAAGAATTTTATCGCCGCAGCCTCACGCTTATCGGCATCAATTCTTTAATTCACAACAACAAAATCTGTAACGATTTTTTGCGCGAATTAGTGCCCTTAATTCAAACAGGAAAATTGCTTATCGACGAGCCGCGCGCCCTGCCTATAAGCCAAGGCGTACAGGCGTATCAAGAATTACAGCAAGGCCAAAGCATTAAAACTGTATTCACTTTTAATTAAACGAGAACACCATGGTTAAAACATTTTTAAAACTTTCCGCCAGCACACTACTTGCATTAAACCTCAGCGCCTGCTTAGAAGCCGCCCCCGAAGACGCCACCCAACAAACCACCGAACACGGCACGCTCTATTTAGGCTCGGGTGCAGCACAGGACGCCGATAAAATGCTGCGCGAGCTTATTGCCTTCTCACAAGGCACACCAAGCTTTGTCGCAGGCTATCGCTTAATTAATAACAACACTGGGCGTGAAGTCACACACGGCATTTTCAAATTACAAGGCGCACTCGCCCCCGATGAATGGGCCGCCAATCTACAAGCCTCACCCAAAGACAAAGACGGCTGGAGCATCAGCAAACTGCAAGGCGAATACGGCGAAACTATTTTTAATGCGCCTATTCACTGCACACAAAATTGCGCCAACATACCCAGCAGTAAAAAGATCGCCGTGCGCGTGCGCTACGACGAAAATGAAAAAGCCTATTTGATTTTCTTTGCCACACCCGCCGATGCCGCCAAAGTGTTCAATGACAAAGACATCGAAAACCGCTTTTTAAAATATCGCCTGAATAAGCAATAAAAAAAGCCCAGTCACCATTGGGGGCAAGTGACTGGGCTCGCTCTGGGATAAAAACCGACCACAGAGCATTGCCTGAGGTATAAAGGCGGAAAGTACAACTCAGGCAAATTGAGCATAGCTAGGAAAAATCAGGCTGCTTGCGTCGTTACACTTCTTGATATGACTTTTGGGCGTATCTTGGCTTTGCGGTATATCAAGCCAGATTTAGCTTTTCTGTAGCAGTGGACGCAGCACTAGGCTCAGGGCAAACAAGCAGGTGGAGGCCACCACTATGCTAGGGCCTGCGGGGGTGTCGAGCATAAAGGAGCTGTACACACCCAAAAGCACCGCGCCCATGCCCAAGAGGCTGGCGCACACGGCCATTTGTTTGGGGGTGCGCGAGAAAGCGCGGGCGGTGGCGGGCGGAATAATCAGCAGCGCGCTGACCAGTAATATCCCGACCACTTTCATGGCCAGAGCCACCAGCAGCGCCAGCATCAGCAGCAGCAGTAGCTTGAGCTTGGGTACGGGGTAGCCGTCGATTTCAGCCAGCTCTTCACTGACGGTGATGGCCAAAAGCGCCCGCCACTGCCAAATCAGCAGCACAAGCATCAGCGCGCCACTGAGCGCAATCCAAAGCACGTCTTGCCACTGCACGGCGAGTAAATCGCCAAAGAGATAGCCCATTAAATCCACACGCACACCTTGGCTTAGGCTCAGGGTAACGAGGCCGATGGCTAGGGTGCTGTGCGAAACAATACCAAGCAGCGTATCGGCGGAAAGCTGGGCGCGTTTTTCCAGGGGCAGCAGCAGCAGCGCCAACAGCAGCGAGCCAAGCACCAAGGCCAAGGTGAGATTCAGCTCGGTCAATACGCCCAAGGTAATACCCAGCAGCGCGCCGTGGGCGAGGGTGTCGCCAAAAAACGCCATGCGCCGCCATACCACAAAACTGCCCAATGGGCCTGCAACCAAGGCCAAAAGTAAGCCCGCAAGCAGCGGCATCAACCACCAGATTTCAGCCATGCGCACCTCCACAATGCTCGTTGTGAACATGGTCGTGATGGTGGGTGTATTGCACCAAGGGCGCGGCTTCGCTAACGCGGCCAAACAAGCGCAAGTAGGCAGGGTCGGCAGAGACTTTATTGGGGTGGCCAGAACAACAGACGTGGCCGTTTAGGCAGATCACTTCGTCGGTGGCGGCCATCACTAGATGCAGGTCGTGCGATACCATCAGAACCGCGCAGCCCAGCTCGTCGCGTAATTTAGGAATGAGGTTGTACAGCTCAATCTGGCCTTGTACGTCTACGCCTTGAACGGGTTCGTCCAGCACGAGGAGGTCGGGCTTCATGAGCAGTGCCCGCGCCAGCAGCACGCGCTGCCATTCTCCACCCGATAAATCGTGTACCGAAAGCTGCGCCAGCGCTTCGATGCCAATGCGCTTGAGCCAGTAGCGAATGTCGTTGCTGCGTGCGCCGCGTGCCAGCTTTAAAAAGCTCCATACGCTAAGAGGCATGCGCTGGTCGAGACTGAGCTTTTGCGGCAGGTAGCCGATGCGCAAGGAGGGCGCGCGCTCAACAGTACCAAAGTCCGCGCGCTCCAGCCCCAACAGCACACGAATCAGCGTGGACTTACCACAGCCGTTGGGGCCAATGAGGGTAATAATCTGCTTGGGCAAAAGGCTCAGCGATACCTTGTCGAGCACGGTTTTATGCTGGCGTTTGAGCTGAAGCTGGCTGGCGCGAAGTAACGGGGTATCGGTCATGGTGGATTCGACTTAGGTGAGGTGGCAGAACGAGGCCGCCTGCGTATAATGCGGCGATTTTACGCGATGAGCCTGCGACAATGAAGCCGAACCCTGTTTTTTTTCTGTTCCTACTGTTTTCCATTTCAACCTGGGCCAGCCCCAAGGCTTTACCCGGCGCGCCGCAGGTGTTGGCCAGCGTGCATCCTTTAGCCTTGGTGGCGGCATCGGTCGTGCCTAGCGAGAACCTGCGCGTGCTTTTGCCCCCGGGCATGACGCCGCACGACTTTAGCTTGCGCCCCTCCGACCTCGAACAAATCCAAAATGCCGACATTATTATCTGGGCAGGCGCGCAGACCGAGCCATACCTCGCCAGCTTTGTAAGACGCTGGCCAGAGAAGAAGTGGCTGGACGTCAGCACCTTTGCCCCCGCCGACGCCCCCAAGGATACGCACTGGTGGTTTTCAGTGCGCACTATGATCGGCGCACAAAAAGCCCTAGCGCAGATTATGGGCAAAGACAGCAGCGATTTTGCCAGCCACACCCAGGCGGCACTGCAAGAGGCCAAACGCGAGCTTGAACCTGTTAAAGAGCGCGGCTTTTTTGTATTCCACCAAGCCTACGACCACTTTGTGCAAGCAGTGGGGCTAAACCAGCTGGGTGCTTTTACCCTTTCGCCTGAGCGCAAACCGGGCGCCAAAACCCTAGAGAACATTCGCCAGCAACTGGCCGCAGGCAACGCCGTTTGCGTGTTTAGCGAACCCGAATACTCACCTGCTTTGGTGGAAAGTGTGCTCAAAGGTAGCCAGGCCAAGCGCGGTGAGCTAGACCCCATGGCCGCACACATTGCCCTAACACCCAATGGCTATGCCGTTTTTATTCGTGATCTAACTGCGCGCTTTAAAGACTGTTTATCCGCAAATAGCTAGAATACGCCACCCGTTTTCACCTCATGGAAGCATCATTATGAATTTGGCTGTTGTTACCCTCGCTGCGGGCAAAGGCTCGCGCATGAAATCCGACCTTCCCAAGGTGCTGCACACTCTGGCAGGCAAACCCATGCTGGCGCATGTTCTGGAAAGCGCACAGGCCTTAGGCGGCGCGTCCTTGCATGTGGTAATCGGCCACGGCGCACAAAAAGTACGCGACACCATCACGCAAATCCCTGTGCAGTGGGCGCTGCAAAACGAACAAAAAGGCACTGGCCATGCCGTGGCTCAGGCCATGCCCGACGTTCACCCCGACGCCACCGTACTGGTGCTGTACGGCGACGTGCCCTTGATTCGCTCCCAAACTCTGCAACAGCTGCTCAATGAAACCGCTTCCAACCATTCTTTAGCACTGCTGACCGTCGAGCTGGACAACCCTACAGGCTATGGCCGCATCGTGCGCAATGCCCAAGGCGAGATTCAGGCCATTGTCGAACACAAAGACGCCAACGCCGAACAGCATAAAATCAAAGAAGTGAACACGGGCATCTTGGCGGTATCGGCCAAACACCTGAACGCGTGGCTGCCCAAACTCTCCGCCAACAACGCCCAAGGTGAGTACTACCTAACCGACATCATCGCCATGGCCGTGGCGCAGGGCGTGCCTGTGAATGCCATCCATCCACAAGACGAATTTGAAGTGCAAGGCGTGAACGACCGCCTGCAACTGGCCGAGCTTGAGCGCGTATACCAACGCCGCCTCGCCGACGATCTGATGCGCCAAGGCGTATCCCTCGCCGACCCCAGCCGCATCGACATTCGTGGCAGCCTGAAAGTCGGCAGCGACGTGGTCATAGACGTAGGCTGCGTCTTTGAAGGTGAAGTCGTGCTCGAAGACGGCGTACGCGTTGGCCCTTACTGCGTCATTAAAAACTGCCACCTAGGCGCACAAACTGCCGTCGAAGCCTTCTGCCACTTAGAAGACGCCAAGAGCGAACAAGACTGCCACATCGGCCCCTACGCCCGCCTACGCCCTGGCGCCGACCTGAAAAACCACGCCAAAGTCGGCAACTTCTGCGAAGTGAAAAAAGCCGTAGTCGGTGAAGGCGCGAAAGTGAACCACCTGACCTACATCGGCGACGCCCAAATCGGCAAAGACGCCAACATCGGCGCAGGCACCATCACCTGCAACTACGACGGCGTGAACAAATTCAAAACCGTCATCGGCGAACGCGCCTTTATCGGCTCCAACACCGCCCTCGTCGCCCCAGTGAACATCGGCGCAGGCGCAACAGTCGGCGCAGGTTCCGTCATCACCAAAGACGTAGACCCCGACCAGCTCGCCGTAGGCCGTGGCAAACAACGCAACATCGACGGCTGGGAAAGACCGAAGAAAGGCTAAAACCCCGCATCGCATTTCCGTAGCGCAGACAATTGACCTCCATATGGCGCTCAATGGGCGCCGCTACGCGCGCACAACGCCTCGACATTTCTGAGCGCGTTGTGCAAACCACGCAGGTTACCGCTTTTCCCACACCGTCACATTGGACAAACTGTGTTGGTGTTTTTGGCTGGTTTCACGAATCACGAAAGGTACCTGAGTGGGTTCGCTTATCAGTTTGAAGTGTTTGCTTAGGTGGTCTTTTAGGCCGTCTAAGGTGGTGTAGCTTTCGCCGTCTTTCTTAAAGCCGCCCAGCCAAAATTCCTTGGGTGTGTGTTCTTCCAGCCAAGTGTAAGGCGAGGCAATCATCAGCAGGCCGCCTTGGTTGATGCGGGTGTGAATGTCGTTTAAGAACTTCGCGGGTTCGTATAAGCGGTCAATCAGGTTTGCCGCAAACACCAAGTCATAGCCCGTTAAGCTGGGTTTGAGGTTGCAGGCATCGCCTTGGGTAAATTCAGGGGCGGGTACTTGGTCTAAATCCAGCTCGGCCAAGGTGCGTGTTTTGAACAGTTGTAAATCGCCTTCGTCGGTGATGGCGTAGCGCAGCACGCCTTCGTTATTAAGCTGCACGCCAAGGTTAATAAAGCGGGCGGAAAAATCCACGCCATCGACATGGTCAAAGTGGCGGGCCAGTTCAAAGCTGGCGCGGCCAACCGCGCAGCCTAAATCCAGTGCGCGTTTACGCTCACGGCCTTGCATATAGGGCATGACGGTTTCGACCAAGGCTTTGGGAAAGTTCGGCACACCAACGTATTCATCGCCGAAGTGGAACTCGGCGTATTCACTCATCATCGAGTCGGTTTCGTAATGTGACGATGGAATTTCTACCGTTGCGTTACTTTCAACATAACGAAAGCCCGCATGTTGGAAGAAGTGACGGCGGAAGGCGTAGCGTGAGGCCAGTTGTGCTTCGTTGCCGCAGGAAATCCACGAGCCACCCAGAATAATATTGTGCTTGCGGTCGAAGGTCGGCATGGTGAAGTCATCGTAGTAAGGATGCACTTCAAAGCCTTCAAAGGGATAAATCGGCGTTTCACTCCATTGCCACACATTGCCGACCAGATCATAAAAATCGCCATGTGCAAAGGTATCGACAGGGCAGGATGACGCCCAGTGTTCCATATGTAGGTTGGCGTTCCATGTGTGGCCAATGGGGTCGTTGGCGGGTAGGTCAACGCTGTGGTAGAGCAAGTGCCATTCGTCTTCGGTGGGCAGGCGAATGGGTTTGCCCGTTTCTTGTGTTTTCCAGTTAGCAAAGGCTTTGGCTTCTAGGTAGTTCACCTCCACGGGCCAGCTCCAAGGCATCGGCACTTCTTCGGTCATCAAGCGCAAATGCCAGCCGTTGGGTTTTTTCAGCCAAAACTCGGGGTGCTCGGGCTTACGGAACGCGAGCCAGCTTTGGCCTTCTTCCGTCCATAAATGCTTATTGCGGTAGCCGCCCGCCTCCACAAACTCTAAAAACTCTTGGTTGGACACCACATATTTTGAAGCTTTAAAGCCTTTTACTTCGGCTTCGTGCGTGCCGTATTCGTTATCCCAGCCGTAGATGGGGGAATTGCGCTCTTTGCCGAGCTTCACCTGCCCACCTTTAACGGCAATCAGTTCGTTGGTGGGTGCAGCACCGCTGGCGGTGCAATTATTCCAACCCGCTAGGTTTTGCACATATTTTAAATCGTGTTGGCGAATGAGTACCGAGCTGGTTTCCACATGAATGCGCTCGTGCTCGATGCCCATAATGATGCTCCACCAAGGGTGCTGCCAGTTGATGGTGGTGGTAAGAGGTGCGTTATCAATGACATTGAGCACTGCGGCGCGCAGTTTGGCGCGGTAGTCGCGCACTTCTTGCACGCTTGGCCAGTCGTAGTGCGCGTCGTTTAAATCATCCCAGCTCATTTCGTCCACGCCCACGGCAAAGATGGATTCAAGGCGCTGGTCGATACGCTGCTCCAGCAAACGCGCCAACAGCATTTTATTCACAAAGAAAGTGGCGGTATGGCCGAAATAGAAAATCAGCGGGTGGCGCAGCGTGATGGGTTTGACATAAAAAGCTTCATCACAGCTTAAAGCATCAAACAGGCGGGTATATTCATCAAAAGTGTTGGTGAAATAGTCGCGCAGGGCTTGGCGCAGGGCGCTTGGGTTTTGCATATCAAGGCGCGGCGTGCGGCTAAACGAGGCAGGTTTTGCGGCTGGTGCGGGTGCCGTGCTGGGCTGTTTTGTCATGAGAGTGCTCCAAAGCGTATCTTTGCAAAACGATACAAAGAACCTTTTGATAAAGCAAGCAAAAACTTGTAATATGTTTGTCATCTTTACTGAGGTTCTAAAGATGGTCACAGAAACTTCATCGGCCAACCCGCAACTGGATGCCTTGCCCGAGGCGCGCAAGCTCATCATTGTTGCTATTAAAAAGTATGGCATGGCCTGTGCCAGCACCTTGGCGCAAGAGCTGGGGCTGACGCGTGAAGCTTGCCGTCAGCAGCTGCAAATCTTGCAGCAGCAGGGGCTGATAGCCAGCCACAGCGAAAGCCAAGGTGGTGCAGGTCGCCCGAAACAGCTGTTTGCGCTGAGCAATCAGGGCGAGCATCTTTTTCCCAAGCATTACGATCAGCTGACGGTGCAGATCATCGACACAGTGCAAGAGCAGCTGGGCAGCGAGCCGCTCAAAGCCGTGCTCAGTGCCATCAGCCAAAAGCAGGTGGCGCAGTGGCAAGAGCAGATGCAGGGCTTAACTTTGCGCGAAAAGCTGCGCGCCTTAAAAAACTTTTATTTTTCCAACGACCCCTTCACCGAGGTGGTCGAGGACGACGCAGGGCTATGGCTGGTAGAAAAGAATTGCCCGTTTTTAAATCTTGCCAATGAGCGCCCGCCTTTGTGCAGCGTCACCGTCTCCACTTTAATGCGCTTGCTTGGTGTGCGCGTCGTGCGCGAAAAACGCTTTCAAGCAGGTGACGGGCATTGTGCCTTCCATGTTTTCCCCGATCAGCCGATAGCGGCGGATTTTATTTTTGAATTTGAGAGATAACAGCGTTATGCGTTTAAAAGCTTCTTCTTAGTGGTGGCCGATCCGCAACACATGTTGTACGAGCAATACAGCAGTTTAAAAAAACAGAAATAATTAAGCTGCGCATCCTTTCTAATCTTGGTCATGCTGACCTAAGTGCAAAGTCGTATATACTGCTTGCGCCGTTCGACCTTAGTACGACCACTCAATGAGCAAGGATGTTATGAATATTGAAATCTATAAGCAGCAGCACGTCGAAATATTACAAGCCGTTCATCAGCTGGCACAGCTAGTACAGGGAGATGTCGTCGCCAAGAGTAATGAAATTGCACGGCTATTGATGTCGCTGCGTTTTAAGGTCAAAACCCATGTAGCGGGCGAGGATAAAATCCTCTATCCCCGTTTTTCTGGCAAAGCCGAAACCCAAGCTGCACAACTGCTGCAAGCCTATCAAGAAGATATGCAGAGCCTAGCCTCGGGTTTTTTATCCTTTGTCGCCAGCTGGGAATACGCCGAGCGCATACAGGCCGATCCTGCGCGTTTTGTGCAAGAGGCCAAGCAAGCGTTGGATGCCTTGGTCAAGCGCATCCAACGAGAAAACCAAGAGTTTTACCCCAGCATTGAAAAGCTAGCCGCCAACTAAGACGCGCGCAGTTTTTGGGTCTTGAGGGTGCCTAGGCCGTTCGCCCA